>JBMYQZ010000197.1:0-8763 GCA_049601855.1 Limisphaerales bacterium
ACAGCCGTTGATCGGCAGAGAATACGGCGGCAAAGACAATCCCAAGAAAATCCCGCTGCCGGTTGCCTGGTTCAAATTCTGGAAGACCAGCAAGGGTGAGAAGGCCCGTGTATTTCAGTCGACCATGGGCAGCGGAAAGGACCTCGAAAGCCCCGGACTTCGTCGTCTGATCATCAACGCGGCGTATTGGGGATTGAAGATGGAGGGCGACATCAAGCCAGACAGCAGCGTCGACTACGTCGGCGAATACAAGCCGCTGGCCAGCGGATTCAACTATGAGAAGTTCGGCGTCATTCCAAAGAAGCCCGCCGCGTATCGTCAATAAACCGAAATGAAGTTCCCAATAACTTCCATCCTGACACTGGCCGGTGCCATCAATCTGGCCGGCGCCACACCCGCTCAGAAAGCTCCGGCCCAGGGCCAAGGCCTGAAGCAGGCCAGCACGATGGGTGGCGGAAAAGCCGCGATTCCAAAAACCGGCGAGTTCCGCGTCTTCCTGCTCGCCGGTCAATCCAACATGACCGGCCAAGGTCGGGCGAACGAACTGAAGGAACCGTTCAACCAACCGCACGAACGCATCCGCATCTGGGCGAACAATCGCTGGGAGTATTTTGTCCCGAAACGCAGCTTCGGTCCCGGACTTAACCTGGCGCATGAGTTGGCTCGGCATTGGCCCAACGACACCATCGGCGTGATCAAGGTCGCCATCGGTGGCACGGGTATCCTCTCGTTTCAACCGGACTGGACGAAGGAATCCGCCGACCGAACCAAGGACGGTCGCAAGGGCAACCTTTACCGAGACATGACCGAGGCCGTCAAAGCGGCCCGCAAGGTATCCGATTTCGAACTGGTCGGCTTCGGCTGGAAGCAAGGCGGCAAGGACATGCGTTCGAAAGCTTTGGGCACGGAGTATCTCGGCAACTTCCGCAAGATGATCACTGGACTGCGGAAAGATTTGGGAGTGTCCAACCTACCGGCCTTCATCGCCACCTACGCAACCCGCGAAGAGTTTGAGAACTATGACGGCCCGATCAATAAATCGCGCCCCGGTGCCTACGATGTCATCAAGGCTCATCTTGATGCGGCCGAGAAGATTCCGCATGTCCTCACGTTCTCCCACGGCAAACTTCCCTGCCACCAGGACGGCATCCATTTCAACACCGAAGGCCAAATGACCCTCGGCAAGATGTTCGCCGACAACATCAAAACCGACTCCCAACCATGAAAGGGCGTAGAGATTCTTTGCGTTCTCTGCACTCCTTGCGGTTGATCAATTAGGCTTACTTTTTATGTGAGCCGGCGAAGTGCCTGGCGAGGATGTCTTCGCCGAAGTCGCCATTAAAGTCGCGCCACACGGCGTGGATGTGGTTGGCCTTGCCCTGGGTGTTGGCGTACTCGAGGAGAAAGGTTGGTCCCTGCACGCGGTAGTAGTGACCCTGACCGCGTTCCAAGCCACCGGCCCAGGCGAAGCGGATGTTCTTGTGGCCGGCTTCCGCGATCTTGGCCATATCCACTGACGCGAGCTCCGGGCGATGACAGCGGACATACTCACCGATCAATTCCATGAGATTGTCCTGCTGCTTCGGCGACAGTTCGGAGAACGTAACACCCTTGTTTTCCAACGGCTTAACCTTGCGCTCGGCCCGCGTGAGAATGTCGCGCGGCGGCTTCTTGGTAAAGATGGCGGACTTGCGTTGCTCTTCGTTGAGCGACTTGACGAGCTTGCGGGCCAGGTCTTCTTCCCCCGCCAGAACACGGAGACCCTTGCGCGGCCCTTCCAACACCTTGGCTGGATTCGAAGCGAAGAAAGAAGGTGTGCTCGCAATCACACGGCCCTTCACGATCGTGAAGTTCAACGAGAGATGATGACCCTCGACGCGCCAGCCCCAGGTGCCCCTGGCTGCGGGTTTGCCGAAAATTGAGAAGTAATATTTCTCGTGATCGCGGATCGGGTTCTTGTTCGACAGTTCCCACAGCACGCGCTCCAGGGTCATGACACGCAGCGCCTTGGAGAACCCCTTGCTGCTCATCGCGGTCGCCAACAGCGCGTAGCCGAGTTGTTGCTGGTGCGGCTGCATTTTCTTCAAGGTCAGCCCGTTGCGATCTTTCGGAATGAAGTGCCAGTTCTGGCGTTCGTCGTCCTTCAATTCGAAGACCGCGATTTTACGCTGCTCCTCGGTGAGGGAATCCAGAAAGTCCGTGGCCGCGAGCGCCATTTCTGCGGCCACTTGGGACTGCGACGCACTGGCAGAGCCAGTGAAACAAAGCAGCGAAACCAAAAGGAATTGAAGTGCTTTCATGGGCGGAGAGTCACCGGAGTCGAGGGGATGGACAAGTCGGCAGTTTGCGTCAAAGTCAGGCCGAGCTATGGCCAAAGTACACCATGAGATCACAGACGAACTCAGGGACTGGATCCAACAACAACGCCTGTTCTTCGTGGCGTCCGCGCCCTTGTCGGCGGATGGGCACGTGAACCTTTCACCCAAGGGGGCGGATACCTTTCGCGTGCTCGGTCCGAACCAGGTGGCGTATCTCGACTTCACCGGAAGTGGTGCCGAGACGATTGCGCATCTGCGGGAGAACGGCCGCATCGTGTTCATGTTCTGCGCGTTCGAGGGCAGTCCCAGGATCCTGCGGCTGCACGGGAAGGCGGAATTCGTCACGCCGGATTCGGCGGAGTGGATTGAGCTGCGGGCGCAATTCCCGGACGCGCCGGGCGTCCGGAGCATCATCCGCTCGGAGATCAGCCGGGTGTGCACTTCTTGCGGGTTCGGTGTGCCGCACTACGAATTCACTGAAGAGAGAACGATCCTGGCGGACTGGGCCAAGAAGAATGGCGAAGACGCCGTGGTCGCCTATCAGCAGGAGAAGAATCTCCAGAGCATTGACGGACTTCCAGCTCTCGAGAAGAAGGTCTGAACTATTTCTTCTTCGGTTTGCGGCGTTGTTGTGGCTGATAGTTCCTGCGGTCGAATCCCGGATGGGTCTTCTCCAATTCGGCGGTCAGCTCCGGACGCGGCTGCAGGGCGCGATCGATCCTACCGCTCATGAACTTGGAGGGATTGTCGAGGCCGCCATGCTTCGCCTCGGCCGGCATCACCTGGCTGCCCCAACCCGCGAGATCCGAGGACTTCACTCCGATGCGGAAGAAGGCGCCCGTCGTATACGGGCTCGGATCGAATTTGCCGACGAAGTCCACGTTGAGATTCGGTCGGATCTTTTGATCCAAGCCGATGGCCCAGAAACAGGAGTTCACGAGGAAGCGCCGACCGTCTTCATCGAGGATGTCCTCCGAGGCACCGAAAGAGGTGTAGACGACGCGGGCGTTCTTCTTCGCGCCGGACGGAGCAACGTAGGAACCGCGCGTCCAGCCGGCATTCACCAGCGGATGGTCAGCGCTGATATCATCGCTCGGTCCAAAGGTGTTGAGCACCTGCACTTCGAGCAGCGGCGTGGAACCGATGGGTGGCCGCGAGCTGTAGGCACCCGCGTAGCAGTGAATCGGACCGACGCCGCGATTGATCGGATGATTTCGCGCACCGGCCACCGGCGTGAGCGTGCCGCCCATTTTGTGGTTGGAACCGTAATGACTTTGTCCGCGTTCCTTGTGCCAGGTGTTCCCAAGAATCTGTTCGCCCAATCCGCCGAGGTAATCCTCACCAGTATAATTGAAATTCAACTTGGCCCATTTGCCTTCCTGCTTGTTGAAGCAATGCGTGGAGGTACGTATGCCGACCGCCGGACCGCCGCGTTCGAAGTAAGCGACCAGTTGATCGACCTGATCATCCGGCAGCTTCATGAAGCGGGTGAAGAACACCAGCAGGTCCGCGTCCTTGAGCGCCTCGATGCCCGGCACCGGCGCATCTCCGGCTTTGATAAATCCTTTCTCATCGACGCCGAACAGCACGGTGCATTTAAAGCCATGCCGCTGGGCCAGAATCTTCGCGATTGCCGGACAGGTTTCCTCCGAGCGATATTCGTGATCGTTGGCGATAAAGACGACGTGCTTCCCCTTGCCGGGACCATCGTCGCCTTCGAATGTGAGCGGAGCAGCCACCGACACGCAGGCGGTGACCAGAAGGGGAATGATAGCTTTGCTGAACATAAGACTTTGGGACGGCCTCTATCGCCGGAGCGAAGCGGAAACACAAGACGAAGTTGACCTGCGCACTGCTCATTCCATACTTGGAATCAGGCAATGAAACCAACGAGGGAAAGGTCGCGAGCATGGGGCATGATTGGGCTGCTTCTATTGGTTCACGGCGGGATCTACCTGCTGGTGCGCCGCACGACAGCGGAGTGGCGGGTGTATGGCAACGGCCCCCTTCCGGCGCCACTCGAACTCTTCGATCCCTTCGTGTTGAAGTCCGCCTGGGTGGCCTGGGTGATCGGACTGTCGGCAATCGCCGGCTCGGTCCTTGCGTTCAAACAGCGGTACCGACTCGCGGCCAGCTCGCTTGCGATCATGCTCCTGGCCGCACCCATTCTGGCCACCGGAGTGAAGGACGGCGGTCTTCGGAATCGCACCGTGAGCTGCGCGAATCATTCGCTTCAGTGGCGCAATTCCTTTCGGGTGACCTTCGACCCTGTGCTTGCTACGAACGCCGGCTACCAGCTGACGAACACCACGGAATTCGACGACGTGTTGACGATGTTCGAATGGGTGCGCCGAAAACCCCGCGAACGATTCAACCTTTACTGCCCCGGACAGAAGAGTTCGGGAACGGTCACGGGTTACCGCTTTGTCGGCGGCGGTCTTCCTCTGCGGCAGGCCATGGAGCAGGACGCCTTGTTGGTTTTTTGCGACGCCGAATGTCATCCACCGCCGCACGATCACCAGCATGCGCTGACGGCCGATGGGACCTATCACTGCGTCCACACCGACGAGATGATCACGCTGTTGGAACAAGCCTTGCGACAGGCGGAGAATGGAACAGTGCCATATTCGCCGGAGGCGGTCCGAATGATGAAGAGCGAATTGGCCAAGCGCCGAGCGATGCTTCCACCGCCATAAATGTGTCATCGAGGGTCAGTTCAGTCCGGATTATCCAGGTGATCTTCGGCGATCATGGAACCAGTTACCCGATAATTGGTTAAAGAGAGTTTTACTCGGCCAAGGTGTGGATGGTGTTCTGGATCTCGCTCTTCACCGGCTCTCCGTTCGCTCCCTGCACATCGTAGCGGATGGACATTTGCCACACGGGGGAGATGTCGGCGATTCGCAGGCGGACGGTCTTGCGGTCTTTCGAGAGACTTGCCGATTTCACGTCGTGCGAGCGCTTATCATAGTGACGGGAGCCATAGTTGGCGGAACGTTTCAAGGCCCAGGTGCGGACTTCGAATTTGTCGGCTTTGACGGAGTTGCGATCAAGCGGATCGGAGTAGGTGATCTCGACGCCTGACTTGGTCGCGTGCAGACCTACGGGGAGATGAGCCGGTTTGCCCGTGGCGCGAATGCGATAGAATCCGCCCGGTGTCTGCGTGGACGTGGCCCAGACAGACAGGCCGCAGATGTAGAGGTGACCATTCCTTGGATGGAAACGCCCGCGCATCGTGCCGGTGGCGAAGTCGGGAATGGGAAGACGGCAAAGGCCGCCTTGCCAGACGCCGTTCACGTTTTCGTGTGGAACGATTTCGAGACGGCCGAATCCGTACGAAAGATTGAGTAGTTTGCCGTTGAGCGGGCCCCAGTTCTTGCTGTCGATCCAAAGGAGTTCGGCGGGTGAGCGATCGAACTGTTTGTCGACCCAGCACAGCGGCGGTTCCATGGCGGAATCGGATTTGTCGTCCGGCGCGCCGTAGCTCCACATGTTGCCGTAGAAGTTGTCGCCCGGCACGACGCGGTTGATGCGGTTCATCGGGTTCCAATGACCTTCCTGATCAGTGACGAAGAAGGAACCGTCGGGATTGCGGCAGACGCCATTGGCGGCCCGGAAACCGTTGGCGAGAATCTCCGTCTTGGTTCCATCCGCGCTCACCTTCAGCAAGGTGCCATGATGGGCGACCAACTGCGGACGGGCATGTCGCGCGCTCTTGGCGTAGTAGAGATTGCCGGCTTCGTCCGCCTGCAGGCCCATCGCAAATTCGTGGAAGTGTTCGGAGACTTGGTGGTCGCTGTTGAAGTTCTCGTAGAAATCCGTTTCGCCGTCGCCGTTGAGATCGACGAGCCGTACGATCTGATCGCGACAAGTCACAAAGATGTCGGCACCCACAAACTTCACGCCCAGCGGTTGAAACATCCCCGTCGCGATTCGGCGCCATTCAGTGCCCACGGCTGCTTCATCCGCGATTCCGGTGACGCGATACACGTCTCCGTCCCAGCAAACAACGATCATCGCCTTGCCATCCGGTGTGAAGTCGATGCCACCGGGGCGCATCCGGGCCTTCCACGGATTCAGCACGGGAATGGAAAAGCTGTCCCACTGAAACGCGCCGTCCTGCTTCCCGCGAATGGTCACCGTGGCGACCGGTTCCACATACTGCGCCGGACCGCCCTTGGTGAGTGGTTTCAAGTCGAGCGGTTTGACCGCCATCTTCCCGCCGACCTTGACGCCGATCAGAAAGGCCAGGTTCACCGGTGTCTGATCCGCGCGAATGGTCGCGGTCACAAAGCCATCCGCTTCACGGATGGAAATGGCAACGGGTCCTTTGGGCGCAACGTGCGCGCCGGCGTTGGCCAGTCGCACGGTGAGATCGCGTTTCGACTTCGCGATGTTCAGATGCCGAACGAAGGCGTAACCCTGCATCGCGTGATGCTCGAGGATGTCCGTTTTGCCGACGGAATACGACATCACGATCTTGGAACCGTGACGGTAGATGCCCTTGAAGCGCCCCCATTTACGCGGCAACGGACCAAAGCGCCTTCCGTCAACACCGACAAAACGAAGATCCTCAAACTTTCCCGTCATCGGATTCGCCCAACCCGGCGCATCAGCGGTCTCAAACAACGGCTCGCCAACGGTGCGTGGTCTTGCCACATGGCGGCCGTTGAAGTTGATGCCGTTGTAATCGATGAAGCCTTCACCGCTCCACACACCCGCGACGCGCAAAGTGTCGTGCTCGAACGCCGACCATTGCTTCCCTTTCGTGACGCCGCCTTCACCGGCGTCCAAACGAATTCCGATTGCCTTCTGGGCGATGTTGGCACCGGGCGCGACGTAGTCGGCCTGCTTGCCTTTCGGCCGGGGATTCGCGCGCTTCTCCGGTGTGGCGATCTCGTAGGTGCCGATCAGCCAAGGTCCGTAATCCATGTCCTTCCACGGCTCGCGCTTGACCGGATTGGGCCCGAGACTCTTGCCCTTGGGAAGGGTGTCGAGATACCGATCCGTAACCTTGAAGAGCTGCGAGGGGTTGTGCGGCTTGAGGTAATGGCTGCGGATGTAGTGGATTACCGCGTATTTCTCGCGCGGCGTGAGTTGCGGGACGGGCGCCATCAATCGCCAGCCACGGGTGATGGATTGATACATCGTGTAAGGATCGCTGCCGTGTTGGAACTGCCCTTCGCCGAAGCGCAATGATAGTGGAATCGAACCCGCGAAGTTCAGATCACCGTGGCAGTTGTGACAGATCATCTGGTAGATCTCCTGCCCCATCCGCACCACCCCGCGCGACTGATCCTTCACCAAGCGTTGATGGTCGATCTCCTTCTCATAGGCGGGCAGCGCCGACTCCGGTAACAGCATCGTCCCTGCTGGGAGGGAACCTTGATCTTGGGCCGCGACGGTTATCACCAACGCCAAAGAGAGAATCGTGATCCGTAAATTCATCGTGGAGGAAACTACACGATGCCTCAGAATTGCCCGCAAAAAAGAACGCGCAAGGACGGAAGAGACTTAGCTTGGTTGGAACTCAGTGTGGTCCAGACCGTGCGCTTCGGCGACGGCCTGGCAGGTGAGTTTGCCTTGGTGGGTGTTGACACCGCCGATGAGTTCGGGATGGGCGGCGCAGGCTTCGGCAAGACCGCGGTCGGCGATGAACTCGACGTACTTTCCGGTGACATTCGACAAGGCCTGGGTGGCGGTACGGGAATAGGCGGCGGGCATGTTGGCGACGCAGTAATGATTCACCGCTTCCTCAATGTAGGTCGGTTGGTCGTGCGTGGTCGGGCGAGAGGTCTCCGCGCAGCCACCTTGGTCGATGGCAATATCGACGAAGACACTGCCGGGACGCATCTTGCGCAGCATTTCACGGGTGACCAGTTTCGGGGCCTTGGCACCAGGGACGAGGACGGCGCCGATGAGCAGATCGACCCGCGGAAGCTGCTCCATAAGGTGATCCTCATTGGAGTACAGCGTGTGAGCGGTATGCAGGCTGATGTCGAGAAAGTGCATTCGCTCAAGATCGACTTCCAGAATCGTGACATCGGCACCGAGGCCCGTGGCCATGCGGGCGGCATTGACTCCCGCCGATCCGCCACCGATGACGACGACCTTGGCCGGGAGGACACCGGGCACGCCACTGAGCAATGTACCACTGCCGCCGTTGGTCTTGCCCAGAAAGTAGCCGCCCATGATGACCGACATGCGACCGGCAATTTCGCTCATGGGTTCGAGGAGCGGGAGGTGCCGATTCACCGAAATGGTTTCGTAGGCGATACCGGTGACGCCGCTGTTGGTCACCGCTTCGGTGAGTTCCCTGCTGGCGGCGAGGTGCAGGTAGGTGAAGAGGATCTGGCCTTCGCGGGCGCGCGCGATCTCCACCGGCTGCGGCTCCTTGACCTTGAGGATCATCTCGGCGTCGGCCCACAGCTGGTCGACGTCCGGC
>JBMYQZ010000198.1:0-8741 GCA_049601855.1 Limisphaerales bacterium
CGCCGCGGTCGTCGGCGAGCGTCTTGCGGAGGCTGCGGAGGCGATCGAAGAGGGCCTCGTCGCATTCGATTTCGCCGGCCTTCTGTTTCCGTTTCCCCGGCTTGTCGGGGGCGGTGACAGGGCGGGTGAGTTCGAGGGTCTCGTCGGATTTGAGAAAGGCCATGCCCTCCTGTGAGAGTTCAATGGTGGCGAACTTTCCGGCGTCCTGCCAGAGATAGCCGAGGCGGACGAGTTCGCGGGCAAGGGCAACCCATTCGGGGCGTTTGTGCTCCGTGCCGATGCCGTAGGTGGAGATCTCATTGTGGCCCCACTTGCGGATCTTGTCGGTGTCGGCACCGCAGAGGACTTCGACGATGTGGTTGATACCGACGCTGAAGCCGCTTTTCTGGCGGATGCGGAAGACGCAGGAGAGGAGTTTCTTGGCGGTGATGGTGCCGTCGAATTTCTCACGAGGTTCGAGGCAGTTGTCGCAGGCACTGCAGCCTTCGCTGTCATACGTTTCACCAAAGTACTTCAGCAGATCGATGCGGCGGCATTCGGCGGACTCGGCGTAGTGGACGATGTCGTTGAGTTGCGTGTGCGCGATCTCGCGTTCCTGCGCATCGGACTTCTCGTTGATGAACTGCTGATACTTGACGCGGTCGCCGGAACTGAAGAGGAGCAGGCATTCGCTCGGTAGACCGTCGCGTCCAGCGCGGCCGGTTTCCTGGTAATAGCTCTCGATGTTCTTCGGTAGATCGTAGTGGATGACGAAGCGGACGTTCGGTTTGTTGATGCCCATGCCGAACGCGACGGTGGCGCAAATGACCTTGGTTTCGTCGCGAATGAAAGCTTCCTGATTGTTGGCGCGAATGGTGTCGCTGAGGCCGGCGTGGTAGGGCAGGGCGGAGATGCCGTCGAGCACGAGCTTTTGTGCGAGCGCTTCTGTTGATTTGCGTGACTGGCAATAGATGATCCCGCTCTCTTCCCCACGTTTCTTGATGAAGGACTGCACCTGCTGGTACGCCTTGGCCTTGCCGGTGACCCGATAAGTAAGGTTGGGGCGATTGAAGCTGGCGACGTAGCGGGCATCATTGCCCAACTGCAACTGGCGGATGATGTCGGACTGGACCCGTTCGGTGGCCGTGGCGGTGAGAGCCATGAACGGGGTGTTGGGAAAACGCTGGCGGAGGGAGGCGAGTTGGCGGTATTCCGGTCGAAAATCGTGTCCCCATTCGCTGATGCAATGCGCCTCGTCGATCGCGAAGAGCGTGACATTCCAGCGTGCCAGATCCTCCAGGAACCCAGAGAGCAACAGTCGCTCCGGAGCCACGTAAAGCAGTTTGTATTCGCCTTGATGCAAGCCGCGCAGGCGCGGCCGGGACTCGCCTTGAGCGAGGGAGGAATTGAGGAAGGTGGCCGCGACTCCGGCCGATTGCATGGCATCCACCTGATCTTTCATCAACGCAATCAGGGGAGACACCACAACCGTGAGACCGGGGCGGAGCAGGGCGGGCAATTGGAAACAGAGGGATTTGCCTCCGCCGGTGGGCAACAGGGCGAATACATCCTTGCCAGCCAACGAATCCGTTACGATCTCTTCCTGTAGCGGTCGGAATGATTCGAAGCCAAAATACTTCTTCAGCGCCGGTAACAATTGAATTTCCTCATCCACCACGGGCGAGTTGTACCGGGATCAGGCAGGAAAGGGAATCACTTGCTGCCCGCAGTCATGCGGCGTGTGATGTATTGGCGAATGACGGGGATCTTCGTCTTCGTCAGGAGGCGGACGGCGTTGAGGCGGCTGGCACCGACGACGGGTTCAGCGGCATACCAATACATGAGCGGAAGATTGTGATCCGTGGCGTCGTCGGCGCGGGCGAGCAGGCCTTGCAGAATGGGCTGTCGTTGTCCGGGATCGATTCGCTGCAGCGCGCTGGCGAGATAGAGACGAACGTGCGCGGATTCTTCGCTCTTGGCCATCGCTGCCAGTTTCTTGAGAACGGCTCCCGAGGGAGCAGATTCGCAAGTCAATTGAATGGTCCAAGCCCGGATGTATTCGCTCTGATCGCCGAGCAGCATGAGGGCGTCTTCTTCGGCGATCCCACCGGTGACGTGAAGAAGCCAAAGGAGGCGGAGCCGGCCGGTGATGGTGGTGAACATCTTGTAGTCGGTCGATTGCAGGAGATTGTTACGAACGGTCTGGCGGAAACTGGAACCGAGTGTGTCGGCGGCGGCGCGCTCTTGGAGGAGGCGTTTGGCGTGGCGGGCAGGCATTTCGTTGGAGCCGCTTAAGAGCCGGAAGAGTTCAAGGTCACTCTTGGCGGCGTAGTCGATCTTGGTCCACTTCTGGTTGTTGTATCGGAGCTTGTAGATGCGACCGTTGGATCGGTCGTGGACGCCTTCTTCGCGGCGATGGCATTGGTTGGCATCGTACCAGTCGATGATGAAGACGGAACCGTCCTGATCGGTGCGGAAGTTGAGCGCCTGGGACCAGCGATCGTTGAAATTGAGGAAATCAGGCGCGTGTTTGCCGATGTACCCGGAGCCGACGCGGGTGGGGATGTCGACGTTGATGCGTTGGCCGTGGATGTTGCCCATGAAGACCTTTCCGCGGTACTGGGCTGGCCAACTGTCGCCTTGGTAGATCATGAGCCCCGCGTGGGCATGTCCGCCACCGACAGAATCTGATTTGTTGTTTCCGATGTGGGCGCGGCTGCCGAGGTAGTGGACGTGGTCTCCGTGAGTCTTGATGTCGTCGTAGACGTAGGGGTGCAGAGGTTGACCGGGGCGGGCGGCCTTGAAGTTCTGCTTCCAGTAGTTGGGAGCGACGCGGGCGATTTCATCCTGGGTGGCCGCGTAGTGTTGGCCGCCTTGCCGTTGATACTTCGCGCCTTGGATGATGTGCCAGAAGTGTGGGATGACGCAGGCCTCGATGAAAGCATGACCGAGCTGATTGAAGTCGATACCCCAAGGATTGCTGGTGCCTTCGGCGAAGACTTCAAACTCCTTCGTCACGGGATGGAGCCGGAAGACGCCGGCGTTGATAAACTGCCGTTCCGAGTCGGGTTGGTCCGGTCGCTTGACGTGGGAGTGGGTGAAGACGCCGTGGCAGCCGTAGAGCCAGCCGTCGGGTCCCCAGCGGAAGCTGTTCAGCGTTTCGTGAGTGTCCTGCCAGGCCCAGCCTTCGAGGAGGACCTGGGGTTTGCCTGCCTTGGGTTGGTCTCCTTCTTTGATGGGGACGAAGTAGAGATAGGGGGCAGCACCCACCCAGAGTCCGCCGAAACCGTATTCGATTCCGGAGACAAGATTGAGATCGTCCATCACGACGGTCCGGCGATCGTGCTTGCCGTCGCCGTTGATATCTTCGAAGCACAGGATCCGATCCTTGCCTTGACCTTCGGGTTTGCGGAAAGGGTAGGCGTAGGCTTCGGCAATCCACATGCGGCCACGATCATCGAGGCACATGGCGATGGGTTGTTTGACCTCGGGTTCAGCCGCAAAGACGGTCGCGCTGAATCCTTTGGGCAGGGACATGGCCTTGACCGCTTCGGCGGGACTGAGCCCGGCATGTGCGACTTCGTCAACCTTGAGCTTGGCGTCCGCGGGATTGACGCGGGGCGCGGGGCGCTTGGCTCCGGGGAAGCGAGGACGCTGGGGATAGAATCGGAAGTCATCGAAATTCACATGCCCCCAGCCACCGGTATGATTGTCGATCACGCGAATGAAGATCTCTTTGCCGGCGTGTCCACGCAGATCAACGGTTTCGACGGACATGACTTCGGAATTGCGCCCGCTGACTTTGAAGAAGACTTTCTTCGAATCGGCCCGGACGAGTTCCACGCAGGTTGTCTTGTGATTGCCGCCGCCAATGCGAAAGGCGGCGTAAGGATGCGTCACCTTGAAAGCGGCGGACGTGAGCGTGCCCGTCGGTTTGTCCTCCAGGAACTCGTAACCACCGAGCCAGCATTTGCCCTGGAAGAGTGAGTAGCGGCCTTGGCCGAACTTGCGCGCTTGGTTGATATTGCCTTTGTGTGGCTGCTTGTTCCAAGCCGTCCCGGTGGCAGTCCAGTCTGCAAGGGTGCCTTTCTCAAAATCCAGGTTCAGCGGTTGGCCGCCGCTACCCTTCGGCAGCACGCCGCCCTTGGCCATCGGTGTTGGCGGGGGAACGAATTTGCCGGAAGGACGCGGGGCTCCGGTACGCGTGATCACCTTCTTCGCGGACAAATCCTGGTCCCAGAAATCCGTGTGCTTCACTCTTGGTGGAGCCGATTCCTTGGCGGTCTGGAGGTAGGCGAAGGTTCCTTTCTTGTTGCCGTTGATGACGTCAGGGCGCCCGTCGTTGTTGATGTCGGCAATGCCAATCTGTCGGCCGATTCCGGAATCATCATCGATGAGATGCGGAACCCAATCCACCCGCTCGCCATTGCGCTTGAGTTCAAACCAATAAACAACCGCCGGCTGATTGGGTTCCGGGTCTTTCGTTGGACCGTGCGCCCAAAAGGTCTTGCCGGTGATAATATCCTTAAGTCCATCGCCGTTCATGTCCTCGAGCCGAAGAGCGTGGAGTTGGGAGAATTTCAATCCGTAGCGATTGTCCTTCTCGCTCGTGTTCATGAAGGCGTGTGACTTGAAGGTGATTGCCCCGTCTTTGCGAATCTGTTCGTACCAGGCCAAACCGTATCCGTGAGCCGCCAAGCTGGTGATGACGTCGTTTAATCCGTCGCCATTGACGTCGTAGGCGTACATCTGCGCGCCGCCGACGGGGGAGAAGGCAAAGCTGTGGAGTTTCCACGGGGTTTTGCCATCCCACGCCTTGGGCTGCTCGAACCAGCCGTGTTTGAAGAGGACGTCGTTGCGCTTGTCCCCGTTCACGTCGCCGACGCCAAGACCGTGAGTGAATCGCCCCCACTTGCCGCCTTGGGTGATCGCTTTGAACGCCCATTTCTTGGTCGGAGCCGATCCCGGTTCCGCGTAACCGAACTGGCCGTTGAAGTTGCAGACGATCTCTGGTTTGCCGTCACCGGTGAGATCGAGGAGTTCGGGGGATTCGTTGTCAACCTTGTCAAAGACCTGATGCCGCGCCCAGAGACCTTTGCCTCCGTGATTGTTCACGTACAGGTAGGCCGGAGTGCCGGGAAGTCCGTAGGTCAGAACATCGTTCCAGCCATCGCCGGTAAAATCGTAGGCAAAGGTGAAGAAGTTATCGACGGAGTAGGAATTACGTTTTCCAAGAGCTCCGACGAATCCGGGGTAAGTGATCTTCTTTCCGGAATCATCGGTTGTCTCAAACGTGGTCTTGTCAGCGTAAAACTTGTGGCGCTTTTCGAATGCCGGTCCCTCCCACCAGTAGGGTCCGGAAATGGCGTCCAGTTTGCCGTCGTTGTTCAAGTCACCGAAGTTCGCACCCTCGCTCCAGTAAAACTTATCCAACTGCTGTCGCTGGAATTTCTTGGCGGCAACCGAATCGGAAATGCTGGCAAAGACGAGCGCGCTCAGGATGGCGGCAATACGGGAGTTCATGTCGTCGTTGTGGCAGGAGAGGAGGGGAGGGTCAAGGAGGGCTATTTATCGTTGATTACCGCCGCACGAGGAAATGGGCGCTGAAGCCGTTCTGATTCACATTCTTGAAGGCGCGTAGTCTTTTAGGAGACCAAAACGAATAGGGTCGCGGAGAACTATTGATCGACCAAGTGGTCACTAGGGAACGTCGCGCCGAGCAACGACCCGGTAGTCCCACTGAGTGAGTGCTGTTGCCGATATGCGGCCGGTGCAAGCTCGTCCATCTCCCGGAGGCCGAGAGATGGTTCGAGGTCGAAGACGCGGTCAGCGGGTTGGGCTCGTTCGGAGCAGAAACGATTCCCAGGATTTTCCACACGATCTGTCCGACGTGCGGTGAGGTGGTGTGGAGGGGATTGACGGCGAAATAGTCAGGATGACTCCGGTGTTCCGGATGAGCCGCTTGATCCGCCTTGCTTCATGGTGCGCAGTGCCTGCGAAAAACTGGAAATCCCTTTGATCGCATCGTACCAGAATGGGGCGCCCAAACCGGCAAACATGCCGGTAAGGAGGATGCCAAAGATCCACATGCCCCAGGCTCTGATCTGGTTGCCCTTGCCACCGTCCGGGTCTTCCTTGGGGGCGCCGACGGTCCCGTAGGGGAAGTATTGCCAACCCATGGGAACGCCACTGTGCTGAAGATTCTCGATCTCGGTCTGACTTTGCTTCACCGCAGTGTGGAGCTGATCCACCTGGTTCGTGGCGGTGGTGGTCTTCGCGAGAGTCTCGTAATTGGACATGATCGCCCCCATTTGAGCAACTGCTCCAGCGCTGACGCTCTGCTGGCGGACGTAGGAATTGGCAAGTCGGATGGTGTCAATGTTGAGGCCGACTGCAAGGATCAGGGCAATGATGGTGGTGCACCAACGTGCCTGGTTGCGATAGAGGCACTTGAACTTGGTCTGGAGTGCGTTGTATCGGGTGGCGAGGTCTTGGAAAACAACCGCCGCCTTGTCGCCAAGAGCGAGAGTCAATTCCTTGCCGAGTTCGGAATTTCGAAGTTTGGTCATGACATCGTGCGACGTGGCATTCACCGCCGCCTTGATTTCGTCCTCGTCGATGAACGAAGAGAGTTGGAAGTCGTTCGTCAGTTTCACCAAGGCCGTCTCAACTCCGACCTTGGCGTCGTCGGAGAGCGATTGGAGATGGCGATCGACGATCGGTTTCAGTTCCTTGGTCGCGAATCTCTGGATGAGTTTCTCCAGAACGCTGAATTTGTTCTTCATGACCCCCAACACCAAGCTGGAGATCTGCGACACGGCGGTCGCGACCAGAAGCATCGTCAGGGAAAAGGCGAGGGCGGCATCGAGGAGCGGCATCGACATGGCAGGGATTTTCTATTGTTGTCCGGGATATTGCCCCCTCTCAACCTTGATCACCTGTAGGGGGATGCGCGCGATGATCTTTTGATCGATGCTGATGTCAATCGAGTATTGTCCCGCCGTGGGGAATTTCAGGCCTTGGAGGTTGAAGACAAGATTCTGGCTCGCGAAGAACATGTTGTCGGCCAATTTCACGTTGATCGGCGTCGGCGGCAATTCGGGCAGTTGGTTCTGGCCGTCCTCGTCGATCATCGCGAGTTGGAGTTTGTGTTCGCCTTCATCCTGGTCGCGAATGACGATCCGCAGAGCCACCGAACAGTGCGGATGGATGGCCGGGAGACTCTGGACGAGAACGGTGTCGAAGGCACCGAGCATGCAGAGCTTTCCGTTGTAGTCACTGGCTGAATCACAAAGACTCGCAATCTGTACTTCCATATGCGGGAGCAATATCGACCGGGCTGTGAACAAGCGAGAAAAAAGGGGTGCGGCGGCGAGCCACCGGCTCAAACCGGAGATTCTGCCACGTTGGGTGACAGGGTTGTGTCGTTGACGGTTCAATGGCGCAGGAACGGAGAGATGGCCAATTCAGATCTGACGAATCACGAATTTGAACGAAGGCTGGCGAGGCGGATCGCCCAAGAGGTGGAGAAGGCTCCGGCACTCGCTGCCAAGTGCAGCGATCTGGCTCGCATCCTTCGGCGCGAACTCTTTCCAAAATCGCTGGTTGGTTGCGTGGCAGTGTCGCCGCTGTATTGGGGATTACCGTTCTTGCTGGGACTGAAGGGACCTCCTAACGAAACCTTGCAGTTGGCGGTGAACCTAGCTGGAACCTTCGTGCCTGTGTGCATCCTTATGGGATGGTGGGGCCGTCGATGCTCGGATTCAGAGGCGATTGGCTCTGGGCCGTCCAGCCGATCGTGGCGGCATACCTGATAGCCCAGATCTTGTTGTGGGCGTGGAAGAGAGGTGTCTTCGACTACGACTGCCAGCCGATTGACACTTCTGGCCAGTCCGCCGAATCGGTCACTCAGAACCAGATCGGGGTCGACTGACTATTTGGCGTCGATCAACTGCAGGATACGATCGAACCGCTTCGCATCTGGCAGGCGATGGGCGAGTTTGGGAACTTCGACGTAGCGGACGAAGCGGAACCCATCCTTCTGAAATCCGTTCTCATACATCGACTTGGTGTTGACGCGATTGAAATCCTTCTCACCCGTAACGAGGACAAAACGGCAATTGCGTTTGGCGATCAGGAGGACCTGTTCATCTGGGATGTAGGAGGGGTTGAAAACGCGGTCCTTGCCGGCGGGAACCTGTTGGTAATAGTTCACGCCCATGAACGGAATTGTCCGGGGAAACATGTCCGCGTAACAGACCCCAAGCATGCTGGAGACCCGTCCGCCACCGGAGAAACCGCTGATGTGGACGCGTTGTGGGTCGATGTTGAAGGTCGAACGCATATGGTGATTCACATCGATTGCCATGCGCATGCGATCGAAGATGTTGCGACGATTGCCGGACTTCTTCGCTGCGATGCAGATGAGTTTGTGTTTCGCGAGAATCGTCAGCCAGGCACTGGGGATGTTGGGCTTGTCGCTCGGGCTGATCCAGATGAAGAGGCCGTATGATTTCTGGTGTGAGTAATCCTTGGGGATGATCAGCTCGAAGGTCTCCTTCCGAATGTCCAAGGCCTCCGGTCGCCGCTGTGAACCGAGCCGCCAACGCATCTCATTAGCGCCGCTCTGCACTGCCGCCTGGGGAACGCGGATGGTGGATTTGCCGCGGACGAATTCGCTGTAGCCCGCCGCCATCGTGGATGTTGCGAGGCAGATGAATACGAGGAAGGGAAAGCCTCTCATGCCTTGGATTCCGTTGTTT
>JBMYQZ010000199.1:0-8455 GCA_049601855.1 Limisphaerales bacterium
GTTCTCTTCGGTAAACACCGCCGCGAGCGGAACCGATAGCGCATTCTCAGCCGATACCACCGGAATCGAGATCTTCGCCGTCATGCCCGGTTGAATCTGGGGATCAATCTCGGTCAACAAGATCCGCGCGCCAAAACCCTTGATCCCATTGCGAATCGTCGCCTTGGGAGCAATCCGCTCCACCTTGCCGCTTACCTTCAGGCCGATCACCGCCTCGATGGAAACATCCACCTCCATGCCGTCGGTCAGGCGTGTGATATCCGCCTGATTCACGTGGGCGTCGATGATCATCTCGTTAAGGTTGGCGATCGTCATGACCTCGGTTCCGCTATTGAATCCACCCGACCCGGACACCGCCTGCCCCACCGCCGAAACCGAACGTGTCAGCACCGTGCAATCGAACGGCGCCAGAATTCGGGTCTTCGAAAGGCTGTCCTCCGTGAGTTCCAAATTGCGTTGCGCCCGCAACACCGAGTTGGTCGCCAATTCGTAGGTCGTCTGGGCGCGATCGCGGGTTTTGCGCAGGCGCTCTTGGCTCAACTCCAGATTGCTCTCGGCCTGCTTCACCGCATTTGTCGCCAGGTCAAAAGCCGATGTGACCGTCTGCATCACTTCCTTGGAAATCAACTCGGCGTCAAAGAGCTTCTGATTACGCCCCCGATCATCCTTCGCCTTCTGCAATTCCAGCTTCGAACGCTTCAACGCCGTCTCACGCAGTTGAACCTCCACTTCACCATCCGCCTGATCCATGTCCTGTTTGGCCTGCTTGATCTGGAGATTGGCACTGGAAATCTCGGTCTTGCGCGTCTCCAGTTCGATTTGCAGATCCTTGTCATCCAGCGCGAAAAGCAATTCGCCCTTCTTCACCTGATCACCAATATCGACCGGTAGTTCGGAAATCCGTCCATTCACTTCAGGTCGCACAGAAACCTGTTCTGCCGGTTCAATCTCACCCGCTACGCTGATGCTGAAGGAAATACTCCGCTGCTCCACCACCGCCGTGATCTTGCGCTCCTTGGACGACTTGCCATTGCCGTTTCCGGAATCAGGCTTGCAGCCCGCAAGGATCACGGCGAATAGAGACAATACTATTGAAAACCTGTTCATCAGGAAGCGGGACCATACGGGGCCGCCGGGGCATGGGTAAACGAAACTCTCACGAGTTCCGCTACTTGGCCGTTTGGAATCTGATGGAGTAGAGATCCGCTTCATTCATGACGAAACGAAGACGCACCGGTTTGCCGGCCAAGGACGACAGGTCGGTGGTGTCTTTCCACTTGGCGATACGATTGATGTCATCGCCGTAAATTACGCGGGAGTCTTCGAGCGTGAAGCCAGGGATGGGCTTGCCATTTGCGGTCTGGATCTCGATACGCAGGCGACCGGCGCCGGAGGTGGAATAGTTGAAGTTGAGTTGGTTGCCGGAAAAGACCAGGGGCTTGGTGATAAACTCGCCCTCCTCGTAGCCCGCATGAATCGAGATGAAGCCATCAAGGCGTAGGACATAGTGCGCGCCGCCGTACATGAACATGCTCATGTGCGTCGGGCTGGTTTGATGGACGCCGAGGGTAAGATAATTGGCACGATTGCCCCAACCACGTAGGCCGAGTCCGGGGCGAATGAATGCTTCCTTGAAATGGCGATGATAACGATCGCTGCCTGGGCGCGTGACCATGAAGGCAATATCGGTGATGGCACCGGCACGGGCTTGGAAGCGGGTGGGCAAGGCGATGTAGATGTGCGGGGCGCGGTAGTAGGGTTGCGTGCCGTTGGTGTAGAGATGTTCTCCCTTCTCGTTGGCCAGCATCTCCACCGGTTCGGTCCAATTGAGGAAATCTTTGCTGGCGCTGCGGCGGATGGAGCGGACGCCGTTACGCATGATGCGGTAGTAACAGACGTATTGCTGCTCCGCGTCGGACCAGAAGGCGACGTTCTGCGAATCGAAGTTACCCTGATCCTCTGTCAGGATCGGTTCCTTCTTCAGGATCTTCCAGCTGAACCCGTCGGGTGAAACGCGAAGGCCGCCGACGCCGTATTTTTTGATAAGATTCTTACGTTCGTCTTTCGAAGTCCAAGGTGCCCAGTTCTCAGGCGGGTAGCGACCACCCCCGAGGCCCTTGTATTTCTCGGAAGCCGGCACGCCAGGCCGGGTGTCGATGAAGGGAGTGAAATTGTGAGTCACAAGAAAGGTATCCGGCCCCATGTCGAGGACGACGTTGCCCTTGGGAATCTCGGGGACATCGTGGATTCCAAGTCTCGGTTCCACCCAGTTGATCCCGCCATCTGTGCTCTCCGCGTAGAGAGTGACTTCGCCTTCGTGATACTTGCCCCAGCCGTTGCGCCAATGTGCACCGGGCACCTTGTCACCGCGATAATAGAAACGAAGTTTCCCACCATCCTTGAGCATCGTAGCGTAGTGACCGAAGGGCCGCGGCGGCACACGCTTGAGTTGTTGCGGTTCATGGAGTTTCAGCCGCGTGCCGTTCAGTTCACCGATGAGCAGGTCATCGACGAAGAGTTCGCGCCGATCACCTATATCAACCGGTTCGGCCGCACGAAGGAACGAAGAACCAAGAACCAAGAACGCGAAAAGTGTCCGCTTGAGTTGGGGCATGCGCGGTTTATAACCAGCCCAGCATGCAAGGCGAAACACCTGAATCTCTTATTCCGCGTCCCACTTCCGGCATCAGTCGGCGCAATATCCTTAAGTCCGGTAGCATGGTAGCCGCGGCCGCCGTCGCCGGAGCCGGCACTGTGCACGCCCAGAACAAACCGAAGGACGAGCTTAGCTCTTCGCCCAAGCGCTACGACAAGATGAAGAAGTCCATCAACCAGTGGGCTTTCCCCTACCCCGAGCGCATGGACCTGGAACGGTGTCTCCGATTGGCCAAGGACGCCGGCTTCGATGGTATTGAACTGAACTACGACCTCGACAACGATCTTTCCCCCAAGTCCGGCACGAAGGAATACACCAGGATCCGCAAGATGGCCGATAAGATTGGCATTCAGATCAGCGGGCTTTGTTCCTTCCTCTTCTGGCCCTACCCGCTTTCCAGCAATGATGAAACCAAGCGCAACCGCGGTATCGAACTCGCCGGCAAGATCGCCAAGGCCGCGGCGGACCTTGGGGTGGAGAACGTCCTCATCGTCCCTGGCGCCGTGCACATTCCCTGGCGCGACGATCATGAACCCGTTGCGAATGACATCTGCGACCAGCGGGCCAAGCAAGCCATCGGCAAACTCCTCCGCGATGCCGAACGCCTCGGCGTTTATCTCAACATGGAGAACATTTTCTTTAATGGCTACCTGATGACCCCGATGGAGATGAACGCCTTCGTCGATCATTTCGACAGCGAGCATTGCCGCGTGCATTTCGACACCGGCAACATCATGGAATACCAGTTCCCCGAACATTGGGCCCGCCTGCTGGGTCAGCGCACGAAGAACATCCACCTCAAGGAATTCACCAAGAAGGGCACTGACCATTCCTTGGAATGTTTTCGCCCCCTCCTCGACGGCACTACCAACTGGCCCGCCGTCATCGAGGAATTGGACAAGGTCGGCTACGACGGTTACCTCACCTTCGAATACTTCCATCCCTACCAGCACTACCCGGAAGCGCTCATCTACCAGACTAACGATTCCCTCGACCGCATGCTGGGCCGCGTGTAACGGTCTCGCTTGCACATGCCGGAAGAGTCGGATCTATCCGAGGGGGATGAGACGTTGCCGCCCGATGCGGGAGCGGACGAGACCGTCGCCAGCGGTGAGCCGCGGATGACTGCTCCGCCCAAGGTGCAGATCAACGCCGGCTCGCGGACGACCACCACTGCCGACAAATCGGCCAGGTACAAGGTCGGTAAAGAAATCGCCCGTGGAGGCATGGGCGCCGTCTTGGATGCGCGAGACAATTCGCTCGACCGCGATGTCGCCATGAAGGTCATGGTCCTGGAACTGGGAGCTTCGACCGAGTCACGCGAACGCTTCATCCGCGAAGCGAAGGTATTGGGGCTTTTGGAGCATCCCAACATCGTCCCCATCCACGAACTGGGGCACGATGAACAAGGCCGCCTCTTCTATACCATGAAGAAAGTGCAGGGTCGGACCTTGCAAGCGGTCATCAAGGGTTTGGAGCAACGGGATCCCGCGACGGTGAAAGAGTTTGGTCTAGATCAATTGCTGTCAGGGTTTCGGAAGATTTGCGACGCGATCGGGTTTGCGCATTCTCGGGGGGTAATCCATCGAGACTTGAAGCCGGAAAACGTGATGATCGGCGCGTTTGGTGAAGTGCTCGTGATGGACTGGGGCTTGGCCAAGATCCTCGGCGAGGAGGAAACGGAAATTACGCCGGATCTCACCGCGACCAGCAATGTCAGTACGGCCGATTCATCAAAGAACCTGACGATGGAAGGCGCCGTGATGGGCTCACCTCGCTACATGCCGCCCGAACAAGCCTGTGGCCGAACGGCGGATATCAATGAGCGTTCGGATGTCTTTTCACTGGGCGGGATTCTCTATTCCATTCTCACGCTGCGGCCTCCCGTGGAAGGCGATACTGTGCAGGAGGCCTTGGAGAACGTCCGCATCGGCAACATCACCCCACCCACCGTCATTCATTCACCGTCCCAACGAGGCGAGGAACCCGATCCGGTAGCGCAACCGCACAACGACACATCTCTGCCTCATCTTCCCGAGGGACGAATTCCCAAGGCCTTGTCCGCGGTTGCCATGCGGGCTCTGGCGCTCATCGCCAAGGATCGCTACTCCTCTGTGACAAAACTCTCCGACGACGTAGCAGCCTATCAAGGAGGCTATGCGACCAGCGCGGAGAACATCGGTTTCGTTGGTCAGCTCAGGCTGTTGGTCGGCCGCCACAAGGGCATCTCCACTTCGATCGCGGTCGCATTCATCGTCCTCAGCGTCGTTTCGCTCTGGTTCATCTTTAGTTTGAACGACGAAAAGGTTGCCGCCCTGAAATCCGAATCGCTCGCCTTGGACGAGGCGAAACGAGCACAGAAAGCCGAAAGTGATGCCCGAGTGTCCGAAGCGATCGCCATCGCCGAGAAGGAATCAGCCCGTCGTGCCATGGCCAGCACCGCCGTGACATTGGCGGAAGCCGCCTACCTAGCCCGTGACGGACGGGGGCTGAAACAGGCCTTGGCGAAAGTGCCGGATGATTTGAAGAATCCCAACTGGAGGTATTTACAGCAACAAGCGGATACTTCCACCCGGATTGACCTTCGTTCCGAAAAGCTGATGGATGTAAAAGTGAGCGAGGCTCTCCCGAGTCAATTCATCGCCATCAACTCGAAGAGCGTCATTTCGTTCCACGACAGCTTCAGCGGTAAAGTGCTCCGCACGATTCAATCCGACTTGGCGGCCGGCCGGGATGGAGCTTACCGGCTCTCCATTTCTCGCGACGGGAAGCGTATTGCCGTGGGAGCAACCAATCACAAGGACCTGGTCATTCTGGATGCGGAATCAGGCGACGCGTTGCTTCGGATCGACTCCGGAAGTTCGAAGCGGTTGAAGTTGTCCCACACTGGCAGGTATCTGATTCAATATCCCAGCGGGGGCCAGTGGGATTTTGATATCAAGGTGTTTGACGCCCAGAGCGGAAAGATGCTTTGGAAAGAAACATCCGAACGCTTGATCGCAACCGAATTCGTCGCCCGAGAAGACCTGATGCTACTGAGCACCTGGAGCGGAGGATTGCGAGTGGTGCAAATGGCCACCGGCAAAGATGAGCGGATGGTGAATAAACACGCCAAAGCCGATCTCGTGGACTTGGGAGTGAACGGCATCCTTGCTTACGCCGATTCATCCAAAATCCTTCACTTGGTTCAGTTCGACAACCTCAAGCTGATCGCCAAGATCAACATCCTGGACTTTTCGAACATGCCACTCAAACACCTCGAGTGGACACCGAACGGACGCCATTTGACGACTTTCAGCGATGCTGGAGAACAACCTCTCATCGCCTTGTGGGACCCTGCGAACGGCCGACGCGTCTCCTCACTTCTCGGAGGCGAACATTCCATCCGGAACGCCATGATCCATCCTGCAACCGGGACCATCTCGATTCTGCAATCGGACGGCATCGTTCGATCTTGGAAGGCGAGTCCCCGACCTGCTTTTTCGAAGAAATCCCCACACGGATTTGTGGCAGCTGACTTCTGGGGAGAGACCGACACGTTCATTCGTTCTCATTGGGAGAGACCGGCCTATCCCGTAGTGCGAAGGACCAACAATCGCTTGGTGGACGAGTGGCGTCCCCACAACGCGGTTTACAAGGTAATATCGGTCAACCAGAACAAGGACATAGCCGTTGGTCTCCTGGATCTCCTCTCCGGCCGGCGGATGTTTGTCCTCAGGGTTCGTGACGGGAAGACAATCCCATCTGGTCCGTTCAGTCTGAAACGCCCAATCCGGTTCTGGGTTATCAGTCCGGATGGAAGTCGCGTCGCGGCGGTGTCCGGCTCGCAAGCGAGTCAGGAGTTTTCGATCTACTCGACCGAGACAGGTGACCAACTGCGTCGCTCGCAGCTGGTCACCGGAACGGCTCGTGCCATTGCCTGGGTCGCCGGAGGGACGCGCATCGTCGTGGCAGCTCGCAGCAAGAGCGGCGGACACTTGTCGCTCTGGGACGCCGAGACCGGCGACATGATCAGGGAAACGACTACCAGTCATGTGCCTGAGATTCTGAAACCACCGTCCAGTGGGCTTCAGTTCGCAGAGGCAGGGTCTGACTACATGCTGCGGATTCGGGATGCTGAAACGCTCGAGATCAGATCAACAATCCGGGTCCACGACGCGCCCATCCGCGCGATGACCTGGCATCCAACTCGCCCCATCCTGGCCACCACCTCCGAAGACCTCACTCTGCGACTCTGGGACGTGGAGACCGGGAACCTGTTGGACGAGGCCACCGGTATCAGAATCACCAGGGATCTGTCATTCGATCAGAGCGGAAAGCAACTGCTGGCCACCGCAGCCTCAATCGAGATGCAGATCTAGGAACTTCCGGCCCTGCAGTAGACGATTCACTGGATCGAATATTGCGACGGGTGTAGGGTCGAAGTTTGCAGATGTGTTCCAGAGCTTGCGTTTTTTTAACCGTTTTCAGCGCGCTTCTTTCAGCCGGTCGGCTGGCAGGCGCAACGCCATTGACGGGAGCACAACGCGACTTCTTTGAGAACCGCATTCGACCGGCCTTGGCGAAGTATTGCTACGAGTGTCACTCGGCCAAATCCAAGAAGCTCGGCGGCAAACTCTACCTCGACACGAAACGGGGTCTGCTTGCCGGGGGCGAATCTGGACCGGTCGTAGTCGCAGGGAATCCGGATGACAGCCTGCTGATCCAGTCCTTGCGCTGGGAGGACACCGAGATGCCGCCCGATGAACCGCTGCCGAAGCGGGTCATTCGGGACTTCGAGAAGTGGGTGCAAATGGGCGCACCCGATCCACGCAATCAACCAAAGACTGAGGTCGCCCGCAAGAAGTCCGGCGAATTGCACTGGTCACTGCGTCCGGTGCGCACCCCCAAGCCCGGCAAGATCACGACTGCTGATTGGGCCCGCGACCCGATTGATCGCTTCGCACTGGCCCGGATGGAGAAGTTGAACCTGCAACCAACCGCGGATGCATCGCCACGCACGCTCATTCGCCGTTTGTACTACGACCTGATCGGACTACCGCCCACGCGCAAGCAGATCGATCGTTGGAGTTCACGCTTTAGCGTGTCGGGGGAACACGGGAACACGCTAAAGCGTGAACTCCAACAGAAAGCGGTCGCAGCGTTGGTGGATGAACTCCTGGCCTCCCCGCATTTCGGCGAACGCTGGGGGCGGCATTGGCTCGACGTGGCCCGCTACGGTGAATCCAACGGAAACGACGGTCTTTCACGCAACGCCACCTTCCCGCACGCCTGGCGCTATCGCGACTACGTGATTCGGGCGTTCAATCGCGACACGCCTTACGATCGTTTTCTCACCGAACAGATCGCTGGTGATCTCTTGCCCGCGAAGTCCGATTTGGAAAGCGATTGGAACAAGATCGCCACCGGTTTCCTCGCGCTCGGCAGCAAACCGGCCAAGGCGATGAACGTGAACTTTGACATGGACGTGATCGCCGATCAGATCGGCGTCGTGAGTTCCGGAATCATGGGACTGAGTGTCGGTTGTGCGCGGTGTCACGATCACAAGCATGATCCCATTCCCACAAAGGACTACTACGCGCTCGCCGGCATCTTCAAGAGTTCCACGACCATGTATGGCTTGGCGGCGAACGAAGGGCTGACCGCCCCCAAGACCCCGCTTCACGAACTCAAGGTCTTAAAGCGCCTCGACAAGCCGATGCCGGAACTCGAACTCGGCGTCCCCGATTTTGCGGATGGCTACGAAGACGCCATCAAACAACTGAAACCCGCGATCTATTCCAGGCTGAATGGCTCGCA
>JBMYQZ010000199.1:8465-8726 GCA_049601855.1 Limisphaerales bacterium
GAAGCCGGAGCGACGATGACCCCCAAGACTCTCGGCAACATGGGCAAGGGGCGCATCCGAGGTGTCGTTCGGAATCCGACTCGCTCCTACACCGTTTCCTTCTGGTTTCGCAACGACATCAAGAGCGACTCGACGGCGATGACCGCCTACCTGTTTTCCTTCTCGGATCACACGAAACCCTTCGGCACTGGCGACCACCTTGGTCTCAGCGGCAACTACCGTGGTGGCAAACCGGGCAACCTCTTCGTGTATCCCGGGTCC
>JBMYQZ010000200.1:0-8705 GCA_049601855.1 Limisphaerales bacterium
CGCCCAATCGCTCGTCGCTTACCGCAACAGCAATCCCAATGGCCTTACCAGTGTTGCCTGGATCACCGAGGTGCTCGAAGACGACCTCGCCCGGCAGATTGGCGGTCGCATCACGGACAAAGGATTTCAGTACACCGCGGATATTTCCGCCGTCGGCCGCAATGGCCGCGGTTATCGCCGCACAAAAATGGTTTTTGATATCAGCGAGGACGCTCCCAAGATTGTCTATCGCCGCGAAATGAGCCGTGCCGGCTGGGCGCTCGGCGTCGAGACGCGGCAGGCTCTCCTGGATTACGTCCGCCAGCAGCAGCAATGAAGGCCAAGAAACAACCCAACTCAATCCTCGGCCTGACCCTCGAAGGGAAACGCCTCGACAGTGCCCTGCTCAAACGCGGGCGCGGCGGCTTCCGTTTACAGGGCAGCGCGAGCTCGGAGTTGAGCCTCGATCCGCTTGTCGACGACCCCGAACTGGTCGGTCGCGAAATCAAGGATCAGCTCAACGACGCCGGACTTTCGGAAAAGAACTGCGCCGTCGGCGTGCCCTTGGAATGGACGCTCACCACGATGGTGACGCTGCCGGACATGCCCGAGGAACACATGGACGGCTTTATCCGCCTCCAGGCTGAGAAGAGCTTTCCGTTCTCGCTTTCCGATCTCTCGCTTTCCGTTTCGCGCTTTGAGAATCCCGAGGGAGAAAAGCTCGCCCTCGTCACCGCCATTCCGCTGAAGCACATCGACTTGGTCGAGCGCACGCTGAACCACGCAGGACTCAAGCCGGTCAGTTTCACCCTCGGGGTCGTTGCCCAACAGGAAACGCTCGCTGAGGCCGAAGACCCGGTGGTCCTCCTGTTCGTCAACGCCGACAACGTCTCCCTGCTGATCAACGGCAAGGGTGGCCCGGTCTGCGTGCGCACGTTGAAGGATGCCTATGTCTCCGATGATCCGGTGAAGCGGCTGAACGGACACGCGGTCGGCCGTGAATTGCGCATCACGATGGGGCAGCTTCCCCCGGCCATCCGCGCGAAGCTGAAGAAGATCCGCATCATCGGTGCTCCCGGGCTTGCCTCCACGCTCGAAACCGAGATCGCCGCCCGCGCCACGGCCTTGGGACTTACGGTCGAGACGGTGACCCAGTTCCAACCCAACGGCCAACCGATCAACCTTCCTTTCGCCGGCAGCGTTTCGCCCGCCGTGGCCCTGGCCGCCCGCTACCTCAAGAAATCGGCGCAGACGCTTGAGTTTCTCCCGCCGAAGGTCAGCCAATGGCAGAAGGTCGCCGAGAAGATGGCCTCGAAGAAGGCCGGCATTCTCAGCGCAGTTGCCGGCGCCATTGTTGTGATCAGCCTGATCGCCTTTCTCTGGCAATACCGCACCTTGAGCAACCTCGAGTCCGAGTGGGCCGATATGCGCGACAAGGTCAAGGAGCTCGAGGTCATCCAGGGCAAGAAACGTAAGTTCGGTTCCTGGTATGACCAAAGCCAACCGACGCTCAGCGCCCTGCGCGCGATCAGCACCGCCTTTCCGGCCAGCTCGAAGATTCGCGCCACTTCGTTGGAGTTTCGCGAAGGCAGCAAGGTCTCGATTTCCGGTGAAGCCCGCGACAGCACGGCGCTGTTTGACCTGACGGACAAGCTTCGCGAGGTAGAAGAGATCGAAGGTGTGAAGACTCTCAATACGCAGGGTTCCGGCCCGATCCGCTTCACGATTGAACTTGTTTGGAAACTGAGGGTGAGACGATGAACCGCGAGAAATTGTTGATGACCGCCGCTGTGGCCGTGTTTGGGCTCCTGATCCTGGACAAGGTCGTGATCACGCCGCTCGGCAACCTGTGGACCGAGCGCCGCGTTGAGATCGAGCGACTGACGAAAGACGTCAAGAAAGGCCGCAACCTGATCAGCCTCGAAAGCCGCCTGCGCAACACCTGGGACGACTACCAGCAACGCGCGCTCCCGCACGATCGTTCCCTCGCTGAGAGCAAGGTTCTCAATGCCATCGATGATTGGGCCCGCTCAGCCCGCCTCAAGACCACCCGCATGATTCCGAATTATCGCGATGAAGACGACCACTCCCGCCTAGCCTGTCGCGTCGAAGGCAGCGGCGACATGGAAGCCGTCATGCGTTTCCTCTACGACTTGGATGGCGAACTCCTTGCCCTCCGGGTCGAATCCTTCGATCTCGGAAGTCTTGATAAACGTGGCAGCCGCATCTCCGTCGATATCACGTTGAGCGGTCTTGAGTTGCCGAAGGAAAAGAAATGAAGAACCTGCTTTTTGCCATCGCCTTGTTGATTTCGCTGTCTGCCGCCAACGCTGCGGAACGTGAGGAAAACTCGCCTCGGCCCAGCGGACCGAGTCGTGACGAGTTTAAGGACGTCGTTGTCTACAACATCTTTAACCCCGATCGCGGACCCCGGCCTCCCAAGCCGAAGGTTGAGAAACGAGAGAAAACCCCGCCGCCTCCCCGCACCGATCGCCTCACCCTGACCGGCATCATCATGGGACGCGCTGGCAATTACGGATTTTTTGACGGCTCGGCCCGTGACTTCCAAGCCGTGGTGAAACAGGGCGACAAACTCGCCGAATTCGACGTCGCAAAGGTGACCACCGAATACGTCGATCTCACGCAGGGCACGAACAAGTTTCAATTGAAGATCCGCGGCGAACTCACCAAGAAAGGTGATGATCCTTGGAAGTCCGGCAGTACAAGCTCCGGTAGCTACGCCGGATCAACCGGATCACGCAGCAGTACCACGTCGAGCACCACATCCTCAACCTCCGCCAGCGGCGGGGATGACGAAGCGAGGAAGAAGAGAATGGCAGAAATTTTGGCCAAAATGAGAAAACGGAAAGAAGCCGAGAAATGAACAAGAAACTATTCACCCTTCTGACATCACTGTGCTTGGGCGCCGTTTGCGCCGAGGCACAGAATCCGCCCACCACGCAGCCTCCTGGTCCCCAAGGTCGCGGTCCCGGCGGCCCCGCTGCTGCCGCGCCAATGCAACGACCGGCAGCTCCGCCGGAAGTCGCCGACATCAAGCTGAACTTTAAGGACACCCCGCTCAGCTCCGTTCTCGAATACCTGAGCAAGGAAGCCGGATTCGCGATCATCAAGGACGCGGAAGTCCTTGGCAACGTGGACGCCATCAGCGCCCAGCCGCTGACCAAGACGGAAGCCTTCGACATGCTCAACTCGATCCTCTACTCGAAGGGCTACACCGCCATCCGCAACGGCCGCATCCTGACCATCGTCAATTCGGCCGACGCCAAGCGCCGAAATATTCCGGTCAAGCAAGGTGCCGTATCCATGGCCATTCCGCCCAATGATGAAATGGTCACGCAGATCATTCCGATCCGCTACGCCAACGCCTCTCAACTTGTACAAAACCTACAACCGCTCTTGGATGAAGAAGCCGTGATTGCCGCCAACGAATCGAGCAATGCCCTCATCCTCACCGACACCCAGGCCAACATCCGCCGCGTCGTGCAGATCGTTGAAGCGCTCGATACCTCCATCTCCGGCATCACCGCCATGCGCGTCTACCCGTTGAGCAACGCGACTGCCACCGAAGCCGCCTCGATCATCAACGAAGTGATGGGTGGCGGCAGCAGCAACAATCGCAACAGCAGCAGCAGCCGCGGAGGTTCATCCAGTGGTGGCGACATTCGGTCGCAGATCATGAGCCGTATCCAGAGTCGCATGGGAGGCGGCACCCGCCGTTGAGCGACCTGAATTCCAAATCGAAAGCATCAATATGAAGACCAACAGAATTTTCGGACTCATTGCCCTGGCAGGTTTCCTCGCCCTGCCGGAAATCGCCGAGGCCCAGTTCCCCGGATTTGGCGGAACTTCCGGAGGTGGACGCACCCGCGGAGGGACGACCTCCCGCACCCGTGGTGGCGGTGGCAGCGGCAACAGCGCCGCCTTGCAGGCTCAGAACAAGGTTGTGGCAGTGGCGGACGAGCGTTCCAACTCCCTCATCATCCTCGCCCCCGAAGATCAGATCGCCATGATCGAGGAACTGATCAACGAACTCGACTCCGACGTCGATGACGTCACCGAGGTCAAGGTGGTCAAACTGGAGAACGCTGATCCCACCGAGGTCGCCGAGCAGATCAACCAGCTCTTTGGCAGCCAGGATCAGAACCAAAACCAACGCTTTGGTCCCTCCGCCTTCTTCGCCAGCCGCTTTGGCGGCGGTGGAACGACCCAGCGCGGCGGCAACAACAACGAACGTGGCAAGCGCAGCACTCAGGAAGTTGTGGCGGTGGCGGATCCCCGCACGGCTTCCATCATTATCAGCGGTCCCCGCCAGACGATTCCCACGGTCGAACAACTCGTGAAGCAACTCGACTCCAGCTCCGCGAAAAAACAGAACGTGTTCGTCTACAATTTCGAATACGCCGACGTGAACGCGGCCGCCGAAATCCTGCGGGCCTTGTTCGAGGGTGAAAACACCCGCAATACCACGACCCAGAATCAGGAAACGGCCTTGCGTAATCGGGCTGGCACCTTTGGAACAGCCGGAACAGCCAATGCCGCGGGCGGCGGTGCTGGCGCCCGAGGCGGTGGCGCCGGAGGCATCGGCGGTCGTTGACTCACATGCAGATTCTTGACTCATCTTGTCGCCAGCCCCGAGCTGACGACAAAGACGAAGAACCACGACAGAACACTCTTGAGAACATGAAGATAATCTTTTCCAAACCCCTTTGTTTCATGCTGGTGGCGACTTTGTTCGCCTTCGCCACACCGGACACGCAGGCTCAGTTTCGTGGCGGCGGCGGTGCGGGTGGCTTTGGCGGTCAGGGAGGTCGCGGCGGCGGCGGCACCTCCGGCACCCGAACATATCCCGGCAATGGCCAGATCGGTGAAGCCACCATCATGGCCGATCCTGAGACGCGCCGTATCATCGTCATCACCGATGACGAAACCGCGTCGCACATCAGCCAGGTCGTTACCAATCTCGATCAACCCAAGCCGCAGGTCCTCATCAAGGTCCTCTTCGTCGAGATCACCTATACCGACGATTTCGATCTCGGCACCACCATCACCTCGGCCAACGCGGAATTCTCCGCCAACGACCTGCGCTCCACCTTCTCCACCGACACCGCCTTGGGGGCCGCTGGTGCATTGGTGACCGGAGGTGCTGCACCATCCACTCTCAACTTCATCACCGGCGACATCAACGCGACCCTTCGCACCATTGCCGCCAAGGCGAAAACAGAGGTCCTCTCGCGGCCGTCCATCCTGACGCGAAACAACCAGGAAGCCGTCATCACCGTCGGTCAGGAAGTTCCCTTCGTCACCAACAGCCGGATCGACAACCAGACCGGCGACACGATCAACACCGTGCAGTATGAAGACGTCGGCATCATTCTCCGTGTCACTCCCTACATCACCGCCGACGGCCTCGTCGAGATGATCGTGGCACCGGAAATTTCGGCCGTCTCTGGAAACGTCATCCAAGTCAGCCCCGGCGTCGCCCTCAACGTCATCAACAAGCGCGCCGCCGAAACCGTGGTGGTTACCAAGCACGCCACCACCGTCGTCATCGGCGGCCTGATGGAAACCCGCAAGGAAGAAGTGAAACGCAAGGTGCCGATCCTCGGCGACATCCCCCTGCTCGGCTGGGCCTTCAAGCGCAAAGCCACCCAGGATGTGAAGACCGAACTCGTCATGTTCCTTACTCCTTACGTCATCCAGCGCCCCAGCGATGTCGCCGCCCTCACCGATGACGAGACTCGCCGCTCATCGTTCCAGAAAGGCACGTTCAATGAAGAACAGGTAAAACGCTTCTTTGAATCCGCCCCGGTTGAAGCCGCTCCCCAGAAAGAAATCGACAATCGCGACAAGCCGCGCCTGCCGATCGTCATTCCGTTGAAATAAACGAAGAACGACCGTTCTTCCGCTTGTTCACGTTCAGCGAGATCGACCGGACAAGAGCAGAATCAATCCAACGATTACCGCAGCAATAACCAGAAACCTCCAAGGCCGGCCGCTTGATTTTTCAACGGCCGGCTCTTTCTTTGCCCCTCCGTCAATCGTCACAACCTCCGGCGCGTTGTCTGCGACCAGGTTGGTTGTCACCGAATTCGTCACTTGTGCCTGAACATTCGTTTCCTTCGGCGGCTTCACGATCTTCTCCCAATCCGCGATCATCAGCAGATCCACCCCGGGATTCTGTTCCTTCACTTCACATGAGCAACTGCCGGTCAGGTAAATCGCCGCCTGGTCAATCGTCTCGTTGTTGATTCCCTTGCCAACCAAGGCGTACAAAGCGCGACCCCGACCGAACAACGGAAACGCGATCGGTTCATCCAGTTCCGCGAGATCTGATTCCGTGCCGAGCAGCATCTGGATGAACAACTCCTCCGCCGGATCATCCCGCGAAATCTCCAGCAAAGAGAACTCCAGCCGAAGATCTTCGGGTGCGACCGAGATCAATCCGTTGGCAATGTCGGTGGCGTCCAGTTTTGGCAGCTTCAAGACCGTATGAAGATATTTGATCCGCTCGGTCAGGTTCTTCACCGCTGCTTGATCCTTCGCGGCATCCCCACTCTTCAACAACAGCCACACGGTGCTTTGACCGGCGGCCAGCCGCTTCGCAAATTCCCGTCGAGCCGGCGAGTCCACCAGCAGTTTCGCGTTCTCCACCGTCAACGCTCGTGAAAAACGGAGCCAGTTGATTCCTGTCCGCTGATTCGGACGTACCACCATCCACGGGAGTGATTCGGCCTTCAAGGCTTCCCAGGCCTCCACCCATTCCGCATTGGCCTCGTCGGCGAGATCGACGACTTTAGCCCCCAGATTCAGCTGGTCGTTCTTGAGAACTTCGATCGCCTTGACTTGTTCTGCGGTGAGTTTCCCACGATGAAATACCACCGCCTCGAACGCATCCGGCAACCAGTGCTCCAAGCCATAACGAAATACAGGAACGGAGCAGGCCGATCCCAGCAGTGGCAGGAAGGCGATGGCTAATAAAAGAACTCGGATCACGAGAGCAGACCTTGCAATACCAAACGCCGAGAGCAAGTCCGAACGCGCTGTAAAAAAACCTTTCGCTCGCGTCCTCATCCGCAAACGATGCCTCCCATGAAATCCCTCCTGCTTGGATCGCTCCTGGCATTCGCGACGACCGCCTCGGCCTCTTGGACGCAACTCCAAGGCGACGCCGGTCGCTCCGGCAATGCGCCGGACGTCGTCCTTCCGAAGAAACTCGGTCTCGTCGCCTCTGTTCCCCTCACCGACGCCGTCTTTGCCGCCCCGGTGACCGACGGCAAATCCGTCTTCGTGGTCGACGGATCCGGCGTGGTCTTTGCCATCGATGCCAAGACCCACCAGGTCCGCTGGCGCTTCGCGACCCAAGGCGGATCCGGCAATTGCAACAACGTCGCCGCCCCCGCCGTCGCCGGCCGTTACCTGCATGTCGGCACGACCGCCGGCTACTACTACGTCTTCAACAAGAACAACGGCAAGGTGGTCAATGAGATCGATTGTCGCGAACCGATCTTCTCCGCCCCTGCCGTCGGCAAGAAACGAGTCTACTTCGCCACCCTCGGTGCGCAGATCTACGCCGTGGAACCCGACGGCGAACTGGCATGGAAATGGGATTTCGTGAAAGAGGTCGTCGGCTTCACTGGCGATCGTTGGCTCGGTGCTGATTGGGTCAAGTTCCGCGGCGATCGCGTGAACTGGAAGGACCACTTCGTTTGCTCACGCGACATCAGTCTTGTGGGAGACACGGTCGTCATGCCCGCCGGTGGACGAACCGTCTTCGTGAAAGACAACGGCGACGGACCCAAGCTGCGCAAGATCGGCGAGATTCCTTCCTACGCCGGCAAGGAATACCCCGCAACATTCGGCCAGAGCGCCGATGCAGAAGGTAAGGTCTACATCCAATGGCACCGCCGCGATAATGCCGGCCGCGTCGACATCCTGCGCCTTGAGGGCGATGAACTGAAAACCGATTTCGTCAAAGGAACCGGCACCTACATCAACACGCCCGACCTGCTGAGTTTCTCCAGCGTCGCGATCCGCGATGGCAGTGTCTTCCGCACCCGCCCCCAACATGGTCGTGGACTCTGCCTGCACACCAAGGACTCCGAAGAACCCAAGGTCCTCTGCGACGAACCCTCGATTGCCCCCCCGACCGTCACCCGCGACCACGTCGTGTATGGCGGTCTCAATTCGAAACTCTATGTCGTCCCGATCAAGGGCGGCAAAGCCACCGCTCTCGATACCTCGTTTGGCGCGCCGATCACCGCGCCAGTTGCGGTTTCCACCGGCCGCATTTACGCCGCTTGCGAAGACGGCTATCTCTACGTCTACGGAGCGAACGGCAAGGCGACGCTCCCGAAGAAAGATCTCGGGGTCACCAGGGTCCGGAGCCCGATCAAAGGGCCCAAGGCGGGTGACGACTTCAACTGGTATTCCAACTACGGCGACTTCCAAGGCTCCAACGCCAACGACCAGGACCTGAAGCCACCCCTGCGCATGCGTTGGGCGCGTCGACTCGAAGGCACCGTCAAACACCTTCCCGTCTGCGGCGGTGGCCGGATGTACATGCACACCGCCGAAGGACAGATCATTGCCGTGGAACAGGACACCGGCCGCCTTGTCTGGCGGCGCCATTGGCCGCACGTTCATCTCTCCTTCACCTCGCCGCTCTACCACGAGGGCAAGCTCCTCATCCCGCAGGGTGGCCTCAA
>JBMYQZ010000201.1:0-6542 GCA_049601855.1 Limisphaerales bacterium
GTTCGATCTGGAAAAGAAAATAATTTAAAAGCTATTGAAGCACTTGATAAAGCAATTGAAATTGATGAAACAAATGCAAGAGCTCATGCCTTAAAAGCTTGTACTATTGGTGGCGGAAACGGCAAAGCTGTCATAGCCCTCATCCTCGTTCTCGAAGAGTTCCTCCATCCACGCGACCGCCGAGGGTGCGTCGAAGGGGTGCTCCGAGATCTTGTTGGCGAATGCAAGGTCGTTGGCGAAGTCCAGGTAGGCGATCCTTGAGAAATTGGTCGGCCGTGAATCACGCAACGCCTCCAGTAATTGCACAGCAACGGCATCGTACCTTCCCACGTAGTCAAACACTTGAGGCCACATGCTGTCTTTGCTGAAGCGCGGCGTGGAAATCATGCGGACGATCAATGGTATGTCCTCGGCCTGCGCGTAGTACGCAAGATTCTTGAAGGCGAAGAAATGCGTTTGATCGCGGCCAAAATCAGCTTCTGGATTCGCGTCCAACGCGGCTGACAGAATCTTCCGAAGGACAGGCAACGCTTCAGCGCGAAGCACTTCGTTGGCTTCATCGCAGTAGTCGCCCTGAAAGCAGGCTACCACGTCAAACAGATGGAGAGTTCCCAGCACACTCTTCTGTCCATTTACATCTTCGTTGGCGAGGGCGCGAACAACCGCTTTTGCTTCCTCGACCGTGGTGAAATTGTGATCGCCAAATTTGGGAAATTTCCCGCCGTCTTGTATCCAGGCGTCCACTTCATCCACTACTTCTGTCGGTGTCATAGGCAAGTTCGATGAATCATCCGCATCACGGATATTTGGTCAAATTATGAATTGGTTCGAGATCGATACGCTTCAACTTTCGACAAAAGCAGTGCGCGAGTTCAGGGTTTCGCTCCATGGGATCTTTATTCACTGGAACAAGACCTTGGCGACTCCTGGTTCTTCTGTTTATGGCCGTCAGCTTGCCATTCGCAGGCGCCGCTTCCCCTGCTGTCCCCAGGGACCCGGAACGCCCCGACGTTTTGTTCATCGCCATCGACGACATGAAAGACTGGACGACGCTGTTCGACAACAAGAACCCGATCCAGACTCCCAATCTCAAACGCCTTGCTGCTCGTGGCACGTTCTTCTCACGTGCCTACTGTGCCTCACCCGGTTGCAATCCCTCGCGCACGGCGATCATGACGGGGTATCGCCCGACGACGTCCGGCGTTTATGGCAACCCCGAGTTCTGGCGGCAGAAGGTTCCGAACGCCGTCACCCTTCCGCAGTATTTCGAAAGCAAGGGCGGCTATGCCACGCGTGGTGCCGGGAAGATTTTTCACCACGGCCGATCCGGAGTGGGCGATCCCAACAACCCTGATTTCCAGGAGTTCTTCAAGAAGCTGAACATCCGCGGACCTGGCAGAAACAAGAATTACAACGAGTATCGCAAGCCCGCCAATCCGCGCCTGGCCAATCTTGGTTTCGACTGGGGCGAACACGATCAGAAGATGATCGACGTCGACATGTGCGAATACATCGAGGCGCGCATGGAGGAGAAATGGGACCAGCCGCTCTTCCTTGCCGCCGGCATCTTCAACCCGCACCTCCCGTTCTATGCACCAGCGGAGAACTTCAGGCGCTACCCGCTCGAAAAACTCACCATGCCACCGATGCCCAAGGGCGACCTCAGCGACGTCGGCGAAATGGCCCGACGCATGGTCCGCAAGGAGTTCTGGATCTGGGACAACACGAGTACAGCCAAGTCAGGATCAGCCGGCAGTCTCACGAAGATGGTGCAGTGCTACCAGGCCGCCGCTGATTTCGCCGATCAAATGGTCGGACGTCTGATCGACAAACTCGACACCACCGGTCGCGCCGACAACACCATCATCGTCCTCTGGTCCGACCACGGCTACCACTTGGGCGACAAGGAATGCTGCGTCAAATTTACCCTCTGGGAAAAGGCAAACCACGTTCCCTTCATCGTTGTCGCTCCTGGCGTCACCAAGCCCGGCTCGGTTTGCGATCGTCCCGTCAGTCTCGTCGACATCTACCCGACGTTGGTCGAACTCGCCGGCCTCCCCGCCAAACCCGACAACGATGGTCGCAGCCTTGTTCCCTTGCTGAAGAATCCCGATCGCAAATGGACGCCAGCCCTCATGACCGAAGGTCCGGGCAATCACGCCGTCCGAAGCGATCGTTGGCGTTACATCAGTTACAGCGACGGAGCCGAAGAACTCTACGATCACACCAAGGATCCTTGGGAACATAACAATCTCCTTGGCCTAATTCCGGAAGCTGAAGCGCGCAAACACATCGGGCCTACCATCAAGTCTTTGCGAGACCGATACCGGAACGATCCCACCAAGTTTGCCGCCGCCGCGTCCAGGGCCCTGCGTGACGGTTTGGAAGAGCTGAGAATCACACGACACAATCAATTCGCCCAAGTCGTCGCCGCCCACCGCAGATGGCTTCCCCAGAAGGAAGCTCTTGGCAAAGGCATGTCCCACCTCTACGAACCGCCGCCTCCGCCTGGCGCTGGCCTTCCCGATAGCGGCTTCAACAAGAAGCGAAACGCCGGCGGCAACAGCGGCAAGAGGAGATCCAAAGGCGACCGTTCCAATCAATGAAGCATCTATTGATTCTTCATTGCGCCTCGGATCGCTCGTGGATTTGGCGAACGAGATTCCGAAGTCGCAGCACTCCCGGCTACGCATTGAACGGCGAACAACGTATTGTCAAAAACATTGATCCTTGTTTCGCATCCGGTTCGTCCAGCCGTGGAGCCACCGCAATTTGACTTTGCATCGTCGTGATCCGTCCCATCATCGCTGCGTGATAGCCGCGCGCGCATGGATGCGAAAGTGGTGGTTGAAGCTGCCGCGCAAGTTGCGCATCAGTCTGTACGCTTCTGCCTGCCTGATCACGGTGATCGTTTCGCCGTTTCTGACCTATGCGTTGCTGGCGTTTTCGTTGGGATCAGTGGTGGTGAACGCGGACCGGGTGAATCCGGAGAAGGGAGTGGAAATATTCCTGCACACGGGCGGCGTGCATACGGATTTCGTACTTCCACGAATGAACCGGGCGATGAATTGGGGGAGCTGGTTTCCACCGTCGGACTTCGAAGATTACGCCGGAGGCAGTCACCTGTTGATCGGTTGGGGAGATCGGGCGGTCTACACCGAAGTGCCTTACTGGTCGAATCTCACCTTCGGGATCGCGTTTCGCGCGGCGTTGCTGAAGACACCAACCTTGAATCGGATTGGCTACACGGGAGAGCCGTCGGAGACGAATTACGTTCATCGCATCGTCCTGAGCCAAGGCGAATACAAGGGCCTGGTAAATTACATCAAGTCATCGTTCCTACTGAACGACCAGGGCAAACCGATTCTCGTCCCGGACCTTTCGTTCGTGGGCTGGGATGCCTATTACGAGGCCACTGGTTCATATCACCTGGTGGATACCTGCAACGAATGGGTGGCAGCCGGATTGCGGAAAATCGGACAACCCGCGCCGGCATGGGCGCCGTTTTCGTTCCAGATCCAGCAATTGTACAACGAGCGATCGCGAGGGCCTTGATCAGTTGTCGCCGATGCACCAGAGGTGCTTATAGCCGCGGATGAAGAGTTCGCCGTTGGAGACGGCGATCGAGCCGATGGTCTTTTCCTTGATGGAGTTGACACCGAGGATCTTGAACTTGGGGCTGGCGGCGAGGATGAAGGTTTCGCCACTCCAGTTGTTCACGTAGAGCTTTCCGTCGCTGAGGATCATGGAGGACCAGTTTCGGCCGCTGGCACCGGAGCCCTTGAGGCGTTCTTCCCAAACACGCTTGCCGGTCTTGAGTTCGATACACTCGGCAACGCCAGGATCGTTATGGATGTAGATGTGGGCCTCATGAATGACAGCGGAGCCGATGCGTTGTTTGGTCTTGGGATGGCGCCAGAGCCGATGGGTGTCGGTGACGTCGCCTGTGCCACCGGCGCGAACACCGATGGCGCTGCCGGAATAACCGCCCATCGCGACGACGACGCCGTCGGAGTAGATGGGAGAGGTGTAGACAAGCGGGTTAAGTCCCTCGCATTCCCAAAATTCCTTGCCGGTCAGTGGATCGAGTCCAACGACACGATGAGGCCAGGTCATGATGAGTTCGTCGCGACCGCTTACCTCGCGCTGAATGGGCGTGCTCCAGGAACCGATCCAAATCTCCCGCCCGGATTTGCCGGGGACCTTGTTGCCGAAGCCGCCGCCGGGTTCGTCGCTTTTCCACACGGTCTCGCCGGTGCGCTTGTTCATCGCGATGAGGAAGGTGCGCTCGCCGGGACCAAAGTTCAGGTAGACCAGGTCGCCGATGATCGCGGGTGAGGCCCCGTAGCCCCAGATGTGCGCCTGTTTGCCGAGGTCGCGTTTCCAGAGGGGCTTGCCGTTCATGTCGAAGCAGTGGACGCCTCCGGACGAAAAGGAAACGACCACGCGTTCGCCATCGGTGGCGGGAGAGGAGGAAGCTTTGGGGTTCGTCTTGTGGCTGATCTCCTCGGCGCTGTGCTTGACGCCGCGCTTCCACATCAACTTGCCATTGGAGCGGGCGAAGCACATGAGGAGGCGTTCCTCTTCCGCGGCCTGGGCAAGGAAGATCTTGTTGCCCCAGACGACCGGTGTGGAATTGCCTTCTCCGGGCAGGGGTGTTTTCCAGCGGACGTTGGTCTCATCGTCCCAGGTCATCGGCAGACCGGTCTCGCGGCTCACACCGTCGCCCGTCGGCCCGCGCCATTGGGGCCAGTTTTCAGCGGTGGCGACGAGGGCGAACAGACATCCGCAAGCGACAGACAGGAAGCGCTTCATTCGCGCAGGCTAGCAAATCGTTGAGGGGACGCAATCGGTCAGAACGTCCAGGAACCGGCGGTTCGAGCGTCCGTGTCGGACTCGTCCATTTGCATCACGGCCCCATCGACCAGCCCGACGTTGTGATCGTGCGGACACCAGAGCATGACCTGATCGAGATTGGTCTCATCAACGTCCTTGCCCGAGCGGAACTTGTAGCTGATGTGATCCGGAGTGAACGCATCCCAGCTGGTGGCCGGCTTCACACCCTCATGCGCGGGGCAGGTGAGGATTCTGGGACTGCCGAGTTCCAGCTTCAGCTTCATCAGGTGGATGAAGGGATTCCGATCGTCGCCCCGGTTGTCCTGGGCGGTCTTTTCCTTGGTGCCGCCTTGGGCCTCGGGAATCTGGAAGGGATAACGATCCTCGTTGTCCGAAGCGTAAATCTTCAGCGCGAGGGAGATCTGTTTCATGTTGTTGACGCACTTGATGCGCGAAGCCTTGGACTTGGCCTTGGCCAAGGCGGGAAGGAGCATGCCCGCCAGGATGGCGACGACGGCAATGGTTCCCAGTGACATGGCATCAGCCATGGACTGGTTGCCGACCGAAGTGGTAAGCCAGCCTTCGTCCGTGTTCTGAAACACGCTCGCGGTGTAAGCGGGTGTGCTCAGCTTCTGAATCAGCGAGGTGAACTGCTCAGGCGTCGGGCCGCCGCCAGCGGCCGGAATCATGTTCTGTTGCAACTTGTTGTACTCCTTGCCGATTCGATCACTGAGAAAAGTAAAGGAATTGCCGTCGCTCGGCAGGTGTGCAGCCAGCGCCTTGAACTGTTCGTTGTCACGGAGGCTTGGGCCACCGGCCTTGGCGGCGAGAACCTTCTTCAATACCAAGGGAGTGCTGACGATGAACAGGTGTTCGCCATCGTAGGCGATCGCGGGTTGCAACGCGGGAATGAACGGAACGGGGGGAGGGAAGAGAACCTTGTGGATGTTGCCGTCCACTTCCTTGCGAACTCCTTCCATCTTTTCGGTCAACTGGACGAGTCGATCAAAGATCAACCGGTCGTTGGCCTTGGCGAGGAGCAGCAACTCCGGCTGCGGGATCGTCAGCGGCTGGCCATTGGCGGTGGGCATGGGCAGAGGAACAGTGAAGGGGATGGCGTCGTTCAGCAACAGCGCCGCACCGAGTTCACCGCCGAAGGAATCCAGGAACGCGTCCAGATCCATGCCGGTCATCATCTTGAATTGCTCGGGTGCCGCAGACAGAGATTCGCGAATCTCGGGCGTACCGAGCAGGACGATCTCGTTCAGCAGGGTCTGCCAGAGGTTCTTCACATTGACGTCGCCGTAGCTGGCGAAGACCGCGTCTTGGGGAATGACATCGAGTCCGGTGAGAGCGTGGGGTTTCTCGCCGAACATGTTCCAGAGGTAGCCCTTCTCGCTGGCGGCGTCGTGGTGCATGATGAAGCGCGAGCGATACTGCGCTTCACCCACCTTGACGCTGCTGATGCCCACGCCGCTGAGTTCCTCCATGCCGCTACGCTTGACGAGGCCGGTAACGACCTTGAACGCCAGCTGGATTTCTTCCTCCTCATCGGGGGACATGTCGAGAGCGAGTTTCTCGAACTCGCGGATCTTGCCGGACAAGCCCTTGAGCCATTGCGCCGTGCCGAGATAACCGAAGAGGTCGCCGCCGCGATCGAGCTTGGCCGTAACGGCGGCATAGCTCGATTGCTTGGGCGCGTTGAT
>JBMYQZ010000201.1:6552-8664 GCA_049601855.1 Limisphaerales bacterium
TTGGGCAGATCGGCCGGAAGTTCGGCGGCTTGCAGGAGGCGATAGTCCCAAACGTTGATGACTCCATCCTCGTTCCCGGCGACAGCGAGCGGAACAGGAGCTCCGTTTCCATAGCCGATCGCAGTGGTTTTCCCGTAATTCACGGGGGCAAGTTTTTCACCGGCTTTGGTGTTCCAACCGCGCAGATATCCGTACCAGCCCATGGTAAGCACACGATTGCTCGGATCGGTGGTGATTTTCGTACCTCTTGGGCTCTCGGTCGATTGGACATTGACCACCTTGGCTCTTGTTCCGATGAGGAAACGCGTTCCAAACACGAGAGCCTGTTCACCATCTCCACTCACGATGCCACCCATAATCGTCCCGGGGGCCTGCATCCCGAGCGGAACAAGGCAGCCTTTCATCAAGGCAATCACCACGAACAGGTTCAGGCCACCCAAGGCGCTTGAGGCGACGATCACCAAGGACGATTGTTCCCCATCCGCAAAAGATAGGGGTGTCGACTTGAACAGGTACATCAGACAAAGGATCAGTATCACCAGGCTGAAAAACATGGCCGAGACGCCAAAAGAAACCCTCGAAAAACCGGCTACGAAGAGCCCGACAACCGCGGAGAATTCCACACAGAAGGCCACGCACAATCCCCACCGCAAGAGGCTGAACTGTTCCTGGCCCCTGGCCTTCGTCTTGTGGGTCTTCTTTGTCTTCTTTCCTTTTTTCGCTGTTGGCGCGGGCGCGGTGGAAACCGCGCTGGCAGGTGCGTTGAAGGTCAATCCGCAGCTGGGGCAGGAGACTTCCTCACCGGCATAGCCGTCGTCGGCTTCCATGTGCTGATCGCACGAAGGGCATTCAAATTTCATAAATGACTGGCTGGTTCAAAGTTCACAACCGGTCCGGGAGAAGGGGGTGCGAAAAACATGCCAGAGAAGCGATGCGTGTCTAGCTGCAATCGGAAATCTGGAGGGTATCGCTCTGTCGATGCCCATGAATTGAGAACCTACGGAGCCGTTCACTCCAGGTGGAGTCAATCCGCTGTAACTTTTTGAAAGAACGGCCGTTTGACCTCCGAATCCACGGGTATCAAGATCATGTTCTTGTTGCTGGTGTCCTCCGTCTGCCTTTGCCACGCCCAGACGACCAAGGAGGTCATCAGTGACTTGAGTATGGGCAATGTCTATCTCCTGCCAGATCGGGTGAAACGGGTGGTGAGTGCTTCGGATGATGGGGAGGCCTTGCGGCTTCGCATCAGTGCGCGATTGGCCGGCGAACGTTGGTCGGCACGATACACGGTAACCGTGCCACGTTCGCAGCTGAAGGTGTCCACGCCGAAGAAAGTGGAGCCGCCGCAGTTGATTGCGCGGACGCAGATCACAAACGGCTGGTCGAGAGTCCTGGAGGAGAAACTGTCGGCTCCCGTGCCGGTCGTGCATCGACGGATCAAAGCAGGAACGGACATCGGACCGGATCTGCTCAGCCTGAAGCCGGGTCAGGAACAGAAGATCGTGAGCATCCAGACGGATGCCGGTGGAGGACGTTGGATGTTCTTTCACCTGCAACGTCCCACGGGTGCCAAACCCGATGCCGCGCCGCACATGTCGGTGATGCAGTTGACGCCCAAGATGGTGTCGGAGAATCGCCTGGGTGATTACGCGATGCTGCCGGTGGCGATCGTGAACGACGCGGCGGCGCTCAGCCTCTTTCTCTTCACGAAAGGACTGTCCGGATACGCCGGGCCGTAAACGCACAGGAGGGCATTGCTCCGTTAATGCCCAAGAAATGGGAACCGACGGAGCGGTTCCCTCCAGTTGATGAACGGGCCGCAAAAGTTTTTGAAAGAAAGCGAAGCGCCCACCCGAATCCATCCACATGAAAGCTACACTCTCATCCATACAGACAAAGCTCGGTAGCCTTGGCCTGCTGGCGCTGACGCTCTGCGGCTGCGGCACGGTGGAACGGCCGCCGGCCGATCCGAATCTACTGAACTTCCTTGACCAAGGTGCCGTGAACCGAAAGGAAACAGTCGAACATCTCGGGAAACCCTCCAGCACGGCAGTGGGTGGTCGGATCGCATTCTACCGACTGGGGAAGACCAAGCGCGGCTTGTTCGTCCGT
>JBMYQZ010000202.1:0-8643 GCA_049601855.1 Limisphaerales bacterium
CGAGGCGAATCTAGAGGGCGAACACGACCCGGAGTAGTACAGTTTCAGAAAAAAATTATAGGGAGCGGGCCGCTACACCTCACAGAGTTTCGCGCGAGGAAGATGTTTCCAACTTTCGTTTTTTGGCGCTTTACGGGAGGATTTCGGCAGTTAATCGATGAAACACGCTCTCTTGTCTCTCCTGTTATTTCTCAGTGCTGGGAATCTCGTCGCGTCGCCGCCGGTGGTTCCACCGCTGAATTTCCTGATCATCATGGCGGACGACTGCACGTTCAACGATCTGCCGCTCTACGATGGGCAAAACGCCAAAACTCCCAATATCGATCGCTTGGCGGCGCAGGGACTGACTTTCAATCGCGCTTACCTCTCAGAAGCGATGTGCCAGCCTTGCCGGGCGGAGCTGTATTCCGGTCAGTTTCCTTTGCGAAACGGCTGCGCTTGGAATCATTCATCCAGCCGTCCGACGACCAAGAGTCTTCCACATTTCCTGCAACCCTTGGGTTACCGGGTCGGCTTGGCCGGGAAGGGGCACGTCAAGCCACAGCCGGCATTTCCATTCACTAAGGTCGATGGTTTCGATCCCAATTGTGTTCGCAATCCAACCCAGGCGCACGATCTGGCGGCCATGAAGGAATTCATCTCCAAGGAACACACCAGCCCGTTTTGCCTCGTCGTCGCGTTGGTCGAACCGCACGTCCCTTGGGTCATGGGCGATCCCTCGCAATACCCGCCGAAGAAGATCAGGTTGCCAGCCAACATCGCAGACACACCGCGCACGCGACAGGACTTCGGAAAGTACCTCGCCGAAATCACGTACATGGACGGACAGGTTGGCGAGTTGCTCCGCGCGCTGGACGACGCCGGCCGAACCAAGGACACGCTCGTGTTGTTCACCTCCGAGCAGGGTTCTCAATTCCCCGGTTGCAAGTGGACTAATTGGGACACCGGAATTCACACCGCGTTGATTGCCCGTTTGCCCGGCCAGATCACCGCCGGGAAGCGCACGGATGCCATCGTCCAATACGCGGATGTTGCGCCGACACTCATTGAGGCAGCGGGTGGAAAGACCGCGGGGTGGAAGTTTGACGGGTCCAGTTTTCTGTCCGTGCTAAGGGGTAAAACGCAGCAACATAGGGAATACGCCTATGGCATTCACAACAATTTGCCGGAAGGTCCTGCCTATCCGATTCGGACGGTGACGGATGGCCGGTATCGCTACATTCTCAACCTCCGACCGGATGAGCTGTACATCGAAAAACATCTGATGGGACAACGTGGCAATGGCAGCTTGAACAACCCCTACTGGGGCACGTGGATCTTTGAGACTCACAACCGCCCAAAGACCTACCATCTCGTGAAGCGCTACATGCAACGTCCCCGTGAACAGCTCTATCTCACCGAAACAGACCCTTACGAAATGCAAAACCTCGCGGGGAATCCCGCCCATGCAAAAGCGAAAAAGCGGCTCAGCGCCGAACTCGATCGCTGGATGCAGTCGCAAGGCGACCCGGGTATTCCGCAAGACACCTTAAAGGCACTCGAAGCGGCCCGGCGCGGCAAGCACTTATACGTGCCACCGACGGATTGATGGTACTCACCCCGATCACTCACGATAATTCGGATCTTCCCACCGGAACCAAACTTCCGGAGATCGCCCACATCGTCATCCGGCAAACCCGTGATGCTTACGACATCGGCGGGTTTCAATCACCATGGATTGGCTATCTCGGGATGGAAGGACAGGACTGCGTCGGCACCTGTGCGTTCAAGGGCAAGCCGATGGGCGGGGATATCGCAATCGCCTACTTTACCTTCCCTGGTCACGAGGGCCGCGGCATCGCTTCCGGCATGGCCAAGGAACTGGTCAAGATTGCGAAGGAACATTCACCGGAGTTGCGGATCATTGCCCAGACCTTGCCCAATGAGAGCGCGTCCACCAGCGTATTGAAGAAGAGCGGTTTCACTCTCGAACAAGAGTTGGAGCACATCGAAGACGGCCGGGTGTGGCAGTGGCAATGGCAGGGCTGCTGAGGGTATTTGGCTTGGCCGGTTGAACCGGGAGGTTTAGATTTGTGGCGGTGCTGGCCATGATCAAATTTGCGGGCGTGTCCATAGCCGCCATCTGGTTTGGCGGCACGGTCTTCTTCTCGTTCTGCGCGGCGCCCATGTTTTTCTCAGATACGTTCAAAAACTATCTGATGAACTCCCCTCACAATGGCGAAGCGGCTCAGATGCTGTTGGTGCGGTGCTACTGGTTTCACTACACCTGTTCGATCCTCGCTCTGGCCCACCTCGGCTTTGATTGGGTGTATACCGGCAAGGTGATGCAACGGCGCAACCTCGCGGCCGTCTTGGGCGTGTTTTTTATCGCTCTCTTCGCGGGTCAGTGGATGCATCCAAAGCTCGAACGACTCTATCGCACGAAGTATTCCGAGCATTACAGCCCGGAGTATTTCAAACAGCAGAAGATCAACGTCACGCCGGAATTAAAACAACAGGCCGAACATTCCTTCAGCGTCTGGCACGGAATCTCGCAAACCGCCAACCTGTTGATACTGTTGGTGTTGTGGTTTTATCTCTGGCAAATGATGCACCCCAAGGAGGGGCCGCGTTACCTGGGCGGCGGCAAATTCAACATTGACAATCACTACTGACGGGTAGTCAGTTGTCTTAATTCCTTGTCCCGGAATCTCGGTTGTATCCCACAAAGGGTTGCCTTATGTACGCCAACGAACGTCCCTCATCCCACGGGAATCGTCCCTCCCCCCGCCGTCACCGCTCGCGCCATCCCAATCGTCAACAAGTTCCGGAAGAGACCATCCGGGTTGAACGTCTGCAGGTGGAGCGCAAGTCCTACATCTTCACCTTGAAAGAGAATCCGCGCGGTCGATTCCTGCGGATCACGGAGGATGTCGGCGGACTCCGTGACAGCATCATTATTCCCACCACCGGTTTGACCGAGTTTTCTCAACTCTTGGAAGAGATGTTGAGCACGTCCGAATCCGTGCCGGAACAAGAGACGGACGAATAGCGCGGGCGTCAACGCGCCAGCGGTCTCGGCTTGGCCGCGATAGGTTGCAATTGTTGCAACAACTGGCACAGCCGTTCGAGACGCGGTGTATCCACACCTGCCTGCTTGGCATGACGCAGCGGGGCACGAAACAGGGATTCCAATTCCAAGGGGCTACCCCGCTCGAAGTCCACCAAGGTCGAAGCCCGATACGCTCCCATCACTCTTGTGGCCTCGATATTTTCGTCGATCAAATCCGTTGATAGATCGAAATCGAGGGCCCGAGCCGTCTCCACCACTTCGCCCATGAGATCGCGCACGAGTTGCAACCAGTTATCGTCACCCAGAAGTTGATCCGTCGGGAGGCAGGTAGGCAAACGTTCAGACTTCGGTGGCAGTTCGCCGGTCACGCAGGCCTCAAAGCCGGCAGTGCTGGCCACCCCCAAACCGTTGAAGGGCACATTCCAGATCAACTTTTCCCAATGTGCCTTCTCCAAATCATCCGTCACGGTGCACGGGATGCCCGCGTCCTGAAATATTTTGGCAACCTCCTTCGTGCGATTCACCGGCAGGCGATCATGTTCGCCGAGAACAATGCGGCCATGCGCGATGTGCTCAATCACGCCGGGCTCGGTACGGTTGAGACAAACGAAACACAAGCCGCCCATGATCCGGTGCGTGGGGAACAGATTGGCGAGCGCAGCCTCGTTCCCAAGACCATTCTGCAACGTCAGCACTGTCGTCTCTCTTCCGACCAATGGCGGAATCAGATTCTTATATTGATGATTGGCCGTTGTCTTGAGCCCGATCAGCACCAAGTCTGCGTTTCCGACTTCCTCGGGATCGCGCACGCATTCGGGACGATGGGTAAAGTCGCCCTGAGCACTCTTGATCTTTACCCCCTTTTCCCGGACGACCTCGTAGTCCGTGCGTAAGACAAAATGCACGTCGTGCCCGTCACGACCCAATCGAGCGCCATAAAAGCTCCCGAGGGCACCGCAACCTACGACGGCAATCTTCATGCGTGAGGTACATGCAAAGGCGCTCCCTCCATCGAAAGAGCGCCTGCGCAAATGAGACGTTTACTCGCCAAGAATCGCCTCTTTGGCGGCCTTGGTGTAGGTGAACTTGAGTTTACGCTTGGCCGGGACCTTGACGGTCTCGCCAGCTTTGGGACCGAAACGCATGACCATCTCACGAGCCTTGGAAAGGCGAAGCGAGATTTTACCGATACCCGGCAGGGTAAAGCCGGCTTCGGCATTGGCGTAGGCGAGTTTGGCGAGGCTTTCAAGCAGACCGGCGACATCCTTCTTCGGGATACCGGACTCCTCAGCGAGGGTGCTGATCAACTGGGATTTGGTGAGCGGTTTTGCAGCCATAGGTTCTATTTGTTTAGGAGTTTGATTTACGGGTCTTACGACTTCTGTTTATTTAAGCCCCCGGGCAAACAGCGCCGCAAGCAGAATTCTAAGGAAATTATGCACTTTCCTCGAATTACAATCGCCCGTCACAGGCACAGCCTTTGCTTGACTCAACTTGGGTTTTCACCACCATTGACGTCGTGGTTGCACTAGAGACCATAGAATGCGGTGTTCGTTATCAAATTGTGGACACCATCTTTGAGGGCGGCATGGGGATCGTCTACGAAGCCGAGCAATACGGAACGAATGAATTCGTCAAGCGTGTTGCTATCAAGGTGATTCGCCAAAGCTTCGCCACTCAGAAGCTGTTCATCGAAAACTTTATTGGCGAAGCCAAGCTCGTAGCCGACTTGATCCATACGAACATCGTCCAGACCTACCACCTCGGCAAAACGCAGAAGGGTGACTATTTCATCTGCATGGAGCTGATCAAGGGGGCTAATCTGGAACAATTCGTTGCCCGCTTGCAGGAACAAAACCGCCAATTACCCACGGAATTGGCCGTTTTCATCGCTTCCCGCATCGCCCGCGGCCTCGCCTACGCGCACGGCAAGACCGATGCCAACAGCAAGCCGCTCAGCATCGTACACCGCGACGTCAACCTGAAGAACATCATGATCGCCTTCGAAGGCGATGTGAAGTTGACCGACTTCGGGATCGCCAAGGCACGTGGCCTTTTGCAGGACCAGGAAGGCGAAGTGGTCGCCGGCAAGGTCGATTACATGAGCCCTGAGCAATGCGACTTCCAGATCACCGACAAGCGTTCGGATCTGTTTTCCGTCGGAATCGTTCTTGGCCAACTGCTCCTCGGCTACAATATCTTCAAGGGAGCCTCGATGAAGGAATCGCGGGATCGCATCCTGAATCTGGAAATTCCAAATTTTACCGACCTCGACGATCGAATCGACGAACCGCTCAACAACATTCTGCAGAAGTGCTTGAAGCGGGATCTCGACGAGCGCTATCCAAATTCCGAGGAACTCCTGCACGACCTCGAGCACTACATCTACCACGCCGGCTACGGTCCCACGAACGAAACGATGGGACGTTTCATCCGGCAGCTCTTCAACCAGGTCGATATGCAGAAGGTCACACAGCAACGGGGCAACACGGTCAAACTCTCCCGCCCCGTCCCTTCTCCGAAATTCTGATTCGGCTGTCAGCGTATGAAACGCGGCCAGTCCTCGCGGGTCACTCTCGGGCTCATACAGAAGCGCGCGAGCGAGGTCGCCGATACAAATCTTCAGGACACGATTTCCGCCATCAAACAGGCAGCTCAAGACGGGGCTCAGATCGTCTGCACCCAGGAACTCTTCCTCTCGCCTTACTTCTGCCAAGTCGAGGATCACGACAACTTCGAACTCGCTGAAACGATCCCCGGCCCCACGACCAAGGCACTCTGCAAATTGGCGAAACAAGAGAAGATCGTCATTATCGCCTCCCTGTTCGAACAACGCGCCCCCGGTCTGTACCACAATACCGCCGCCGTCATCGACGCCGACGGCTCCCTTCTCGGCATCTACCGCAAGATGCACATCCCGGACGACCCGTCGTTCCACGAGAAGTTCTACTTCACTCCCGGAGATCTCGGCTTCCGTACTTGGGACACCACGTACGGCCGCATTGGAGTGCTGATCTGCTGGGACCAATGGTATCCCGAAGCCGCGCGCCTTACCGCCATGCAAGGCGCTGAGATTATCTTCTATCCCACCGCCATCGGCTGGTTGCCCAGCGAGAAGAAAGAATTCGGTAAGATTCAGCTCGAATCCTGGCAGACCATCCAACGCTCTCACGCCATCGCCAACGGTTGCTTCGTTGCCAGCGTCAATCGCGTCGGTCACGAGAAATCCTATGGTGGTGAGGGCATCGAATTCTGGGGGAACAGCTTCGTCGCTGGCACTTCCGGTGAGACCCTCGCCCAAGCTGGTCGCAAGGAAGAGACACTCCTCGTGGAAATCGACCGCTGCCAGTTGAACGAGACCCGCACCGTTTGGCCTTTCTTCCGCGACCGCCGCATCGACGCCTACGAGGATATCCCCAAACGTTGGTCCGAATAAGAAAAGCAGAGCCGGAACAAGTCCGACTCTGCTTCCCAACAACCAAACCAACAGTGCCGCGTTGGAAGTCGGCACTGAAAATAAAGTAGCCGATCCTACCCGCCCAGCCATACCCCAATTGTGGGACAACGAAGATTGAATACTTCCCCGGGTCGGTTACAACGCCTCCATCAAATGAATCCGATCAAAAACCTCCTTTTGTACCTCGTCCTCTTGGCCGCATTTCCGGTCATGTCCAATCCGCCACCCAGCCTGTTTATCGAGGGCTACACCGACCAACTCAGCTTCGTCCCGGGAAATGAAGTAGGATTTCATGTCTCCACCACCGCCGCCAAATACTCGGTTGAAATCGTTCGACTTGGTGCGAAGGAGGAAACCGTTCATCGGCAATCAGGGATCAAGGGGGCTGCACATCCGATTCCCGAGAAGGCGTCCAGCCACGGCTGCGGTTGGCCCGTCAGCTATCGTTGGAAAATTCCGGCCGACCTCCAGAGTGGCTACTACCACGTGAAGCTCAACGTGACCGATCGGGGCGGCAAGTTCGTCCACCGCAATACCCGCACCGCCGCCGGCAGTTGTTTCTTCGTCGTCCGCTCCGCCCATCCCGGCAAGAACACCAAGATCCTCCTGCAACTCAGCGCCAACACCTACAACGCCTACAACAACTGGGGTGGCCTGAGTCTCTACGGATACCACGGCCGCGCCAACGTGCAGGGACACCGCGTCTCGTTCGATCGACCATCGCGCAGTCAATTTGGCAATTGGGAACTCCATTTTGTTCGCTGGGCGGAGAAGAACGGCTACCGCATCGATTACGCCGTGAACTCCGACCTCGAGTTCCATCCCGAAATCCTTCAGCACTACCGCCTCGTGCTCAGCCTCGGACACGACGAGTATTGGTCTGCCCCCATGCGCGATAACTTGGAGGCGTTTATTCGCAAAGGTGGCAACGTCGCCTTCTTCAGCGGCAACAGCGTCTGCTGGCAGGTACGTAGCGAGGACAAGGGTCGTAGCCTCGTCTGCTGGAAACAGAATTTCCAGATGGATCCCATCTACGCGACCGATGACCACAGCACCCTTTCCACGCTTTGGAGTCATCACCTGGTCAAACGCCCGGAGAACGAACTCACTGGCGTCGGTTTCCTGCAAGGCGGCTATCACCGCAGCCACGGACAATTCATGAAAGGTTCCGGTGCCTTCACGGTGCATCGTCCCGATCACTGGATCTACCAAGGCACCGGTATGAAACGCGGCGACGAATTCGGCGGCAAGGACACCATCGCCGGCTACGAATGCGACGGCTGCGAAATCGAATGGCGCGACGGACTTCCCTACCCCACCGCCAAGGACGGCACGCCAAAGAACTTCACGATCCTCGGCACTGCACCCGCCCGTTGGGCTCCGGGTGACTCCTACTGGTACGAGCGCTGGGGCAAGAAAGGCCGCACCGGCAACGCCGTCCTTGGCATCTATCAAAACGGCGGCACCGTCGTCACCGCCGGCACGACCGATTGGTCGCACGGCCTCCGCGGCGGAGACAAGACCGTCGATCGCATCACGCGAAACATCCTCGATCGATTGTCCAAGTAGCGCCACGATGCGCGCGTGTCGAAGATTGCTGATCGAATGATTACCGCGGCTGCAGAGTTGCGGGATGCGGTGAACGCGTTTCGTTTCGCGGATCCGGTGGCCTATGTCTACAACCCGCTCGACTACGCCTGGGAGGCTCACGAGACCTATCTTCGAAAGTATGCATCCACCAGGAAGAAGGTGATCATGATGGGTATGAATCCCGGTCCCTTCGGCATGGCTCAGACCGGTGTTCCGTTTGGCGAGATCGCGGCTGTGAAAGACTGGATGGGTATCTGCACGCCCGTCGGCAAACCATCACCGGAACATCCCAAACGTCCGATCGAAGGCTTTGATTGCCCCAAATCAGAAGTGAGCGGCCGCCGTCTTTGGGGACTGTTCTCGGAAGAGTTTCCGAAAGCCAAGGAGTTCTTCGCCAAACACTTCGTGTTGAACTTTTGCCCGTTGGTGTTCATGGGTGAAACCAGCCGCAACATCACTCCAGACAAGATTCCAGCGGCCGAAGCCAAAGCGTTATTTGAAGTCTGTGACGATCATGTACGCCAGGCAGTAGATATTCTGAAGC
>JBMYQZ010000203.1:0-8615 GCA_049601855.1 Limisphaerales bacterium
CGTTTCGCATTGAAATTGGTTGTGAGTGCTTATTGCTGCTTGTTGAAGCGATCGGCGGCCTTCTTGAGCCAAGCTTCGGCCTCGCCATAATGCTTCATGGCTGCTTCGTGCTGTTTCTTCTTGTCGGCCTTCTTGGCGAGATCCAAGTGGCGTTGGCCGAGTTGGTAGGCAGCGGTGGCGTCGCCATTGTTGGCGGCGGTGGTGAGTTCTTCCAAGGACTTGTTGCCCGAACCTCCCCCCCCAAGGGTGGGTTCGCAACCGGTGACGAGGAAGCCGGCGCCGACGACCAAGGCCAGGAAGACGATTTTCTTAGCGAATTTTTCCATTGTTTTCATTTGCGGTGATAGTTGTTTCAGTTCCGGCAAAGCCTGAAAATAAGGGGGTTTACCTAGCGGCGGCAAACATAAATTTTAGAGAAGCAAGTGTTTTCTACGGGGTTTTCCGTTTTGACGGGCGCAGAACAGGCGGATACTGGTATTCCCGTGCGAGTCATGTATCGATTCTCCCTGGGCTGTCTGGTGGCAGGCGTGGGCCTGTCAGCAGCCGCAGGCGAAAGGATTATCTTCTCCAGCCGCGATGGTCGGCAGGTCGAATTTGACTACAGCCGCAGCGTTCGGTTGCTGCCTCCGGAAGTCGCCGAAGGAGGCTTCAATAAGTCCTCCAGCGCCGGCGCCGGGTCATTGATGCCCTTTGGCGATCCTTCCATGTCACCGTCGGCCATGCGTCGCCGGAAGATGCTCCCGAAGTCCGGCGGTAGTCGCGACTGGATCTTCGCCAATCCGGCCGACGAAGGACGACCGAAAAGCAGCGAGCCCATCGACGCCCTGAAGGACGAGGAACGAGAGGAATCTGCAATGGTGAAGTTTATGAAGGGCGAGCCCGACTCCAGCGCCGGCGACGGGCGTGAGGATTCTGGTCGCGGCGACAACAATCCGGAACGGAAACTCGCCGGCCGGAAGCGCAAGCGCCTGGATTTTCGCGATCTGAATGGCGCCAACGGGAAGGAGATGATGCCGCTCAAAGAATTGGAATCCCAAGCCGGTTTCTCTCAGGTCATCGAGGGGCAACCGGAGCTGACACGCTTCTTGAAGGCAGACTTCCGCCGCGAGGAAGATGCCCGCCATCGCCGAAACATGGCCGACTTTCGTGCCCGGCTGAGCGGAACACCACGGGCACCGGTCGGCAACGTGTTCGGCGGCGATCCCTCCGCGCACGGTGCGGGTGGGTTTCCCTTGGGGCAACGCCCGATCACGATCGACTTCAACCCCACCACCGGACCTGCCGGTCCGAATGCCAGCTCCGCCTTTCCAGGTGCTGGGATACCGGGTGCGTTCGAATCACGAAGCATGCCCTTGGATGCCAGCGGTCGGAACGCCTTCAACAAGGCGAAGCAGCAGCATTTTCAGAAGCGCAAGCCTCTCGACATGAAGATCCGGAAGCGGGACTTCTGATCGGAATCGGCTTGGACGAATCGCCCAGCCTCGATCAACCAGATTCTGTCCGGGGGCGACTGCAAGTCGCTTGAAAAACGGGGAAGAGATTACCGACCAGGAAGTGGCAGCGTCGGTCCCGGGCCAATCGGGCCGGAAGTTGTTCGCGCCGGAAGGGAAGCCGGAGCGGTTTCATTCAGGCGCCTGATGAGGTCGTTGGTGAGATCTGGCATACCTTCAGCAAACAACACGATGGGGGTCAGTGACGCTCCGGGAGCGGGCGTGGGCGTGGTGACATCAAAGACGGCGGCGTAACCCTGCGAACGTGCGAGGCTGTTGAGAGATTCACGAATCTCACCGATGAGTTTCACCTGCAGATTGCGACGGGATTCCATGATCTGCACGTTGGAGCTGCGCTCAAACTGGCGCAGGGCCTCGATGATTTCCTTCACCTCACGATTCTTCGTGCCGGCGTCGGTCTTGCGGCGTTCGCGTTCCTCGGCCGAGACAGCCTTGTTGTTGGCAAGGCCTTCAAGTCGCTTGTAGTCCTCTTCGGCCTTCTTGAGGTCATCGACCATCTTCTTGCGCTCCAGCTCCAAGGTGTCCACGCGGCCCTTCAGATTGGCGAGGGCCTGTTTGGTCTTCCAATATTCGTCCATCACCTTCGCGAACTTGACGACGGCATACCTCGGCTCGGCCGCCTGGGCGGTGTTGGTGACGAGGGCGAGCAGCAAGCAGCTGCCAATGAGGAGTGAGAGTTTCTTCATGATCAAAAGTCGCGGGTGAAGCCGATGTCGAAATTAAACCGACCGCTCGAGCTGTTGTTGCCGTCTGTAGTGATTGGGATGCCGTAGTCGAGACGCAACGGTCCCAATTGCGGGATGTTCAATCGGATACCAAAACCAAAGTTGTCCTGGTAAAGCGTCTCCCGTTTGGAGCCGTTCGGATTGATGCTGAAAGAACTGCTGTACACGTTGCCGACGTCGTAGAACGTGGCGAAACGCAGGCGTTCAATAATCGGAATCGAATACTCGAGGGAGCCAAACCAGTAGGTGTTACCGCCAAAGGGTTCGCCAAAGGAATCACGAGGGCTGACCTGCGCGAAGCGATAGCCGCGCAAGGTCCGGGGGCCACCGAGGAAATAGCGGTTGAACAGCCTGACCGAGTCGCCATCGTATCCCTGCGCCGTGCCAATTCGACCGAGCAGCTCGATGGTGTGACTCGGAATGAATCCGGGAAAATATTGCGATCCGCGCGTTTCCAGGCGGAAAAAATCTGCCGATCCACCAATCGGACCACCGGCGAACTCTGAAATAAACTCAACCTTGTGACCTCGATTTGGGGTGAGGCCGCCGCGGCGGGTGTCGTAGACGACTCCCAGCCCGATCTTCGAGTTGAGTTCCGTCCCTTCCTCAGCCTGCAGTTCGGGTGAGGCACTCTGATTCACGTTGACCAAGCCCACGTCCTCCAGCGTGTAGCTCACCCGGCCGCGCCAGTAGTCGTTCCACAATACCCGTTCGAGACTCACCATGCCACCGGTCTGGCTCTCGTCGTAAAGGGAACTCTGAAAGCTTGTCCGCCGGTGATACAGATCGGTGCCGAATTTCAATTTCCGATCAAGGAACCAAGGCTCTTCGAAACTGATGAGGTAATCCTGACGCCGACTGCCCACCGTTGCCCGCAGGCGGGCCTTCTGACCGCCACCCGTGAAATAGGGGGCGTTGAAGAGATCGAAGTTGCCCTGCGTGACCTCGACGAAGCCAACCACGCTGTCGATCGTACTGAAACCGGCGCCGAGGGAGATATTACCCGTATTCTTTTCCTCGACGTTGATGACGAGGTTGCGGCGATTGGGGATCTCCGTGGGCTCGGGCGTGCTATCGACCTTTTCGAAGTAATTCAGACCTTCCAGACGCTCCTTGCTGCGGCGTACGGCAACCATGTCGAAGACCTCACCGGGCGACACCGCGAGTTCACGACGGATTACCTTGTCCTTGGTCTTGGTGTTGCCCCGGATCTCAATCTTCTCGATGAAAGCCTGGTCGCCTTCGTCGATCTCGTAGTTGAGATCCATGTTGCCGGTCTGGATGTTGGGCGATTTTTTTGAAGCAACGCGAGTGTCGATGTAACCCTTGGTGCCGTACACGTCACGAATGGTTTCCGAATTATCCGCAGAGCCCGACGGGGTGAAGGTGTCGCCGGCCTGCATTGGCATGTCGTTGAGAACCACCTCGGTGGAGAAGAGCTGGTTGCCCTTCACCCCCACATTGCCAACCTTGTATTGCTCGCCTTCAAAGATGGCAAACTTGATCACCATCCACTTCTCTTCCGGGTACTCAATCTCAATGCCGTCGATGCGGAAATCGATGTAGCCTTCCTCCCGGTAGAAATCGACGAGGCGCTGCTTGTCATCCTCGAACTGTTCCTCCTTCATGATGCCGCTGCCGGTGAGCCAGGAAAAGGCCCAACGCCGCCGCGTCTTCAGAACCTTGCGCAACTTGGCCTCGGTGAAGGCGGCCGCCCCTGCGAAATCGACTCGCCTGATCTTCACCTTGGGCGCTTCGGTGACCTCGAAGGTGACCGTGCCGCGTCCGGAGTTCTCGTTGATGCTGAGGTTGTATTTGACCTCGGTCTTCTGGCGACCGGACTTCTGGTAAAGCTTCTTGATCTCCTCCTTGTCGGAGAAGAGTTTCCGTTCATCGAGCGGATCACCAACCTTGGAGCTGATCTTCTTGCGCAGCTTCTTGTCGCTGTATTTCTTGTTGCCGTTGATGACGATGTCGGTCAGGACCGGTTTGCCCTGCACGACGTAAATGAGCTTCACACCATTGGACAGGCGTTCTTCGGCCACACGGATGTTGTAGAAGAAACCGGTGGTGTAGAGATTGCGGACGTCGTCATCCACGCTCGGCTTGGCGAGTGCATCGCCGATCTTCACGCGGATGTTCGCCCGGACGAGTTCGTCACTGACGGCCGCAGGGCCGACGTGCTTGATCTCGATCTGGCGGACGATCGGGGCGGTCTGGCCGTAACTGTGTTGCGCGCCTCCGTAGAGTAGGAGGGCGAGGATGACGCTATATCTGCGCAGCAGTAACTTCATGGTTGTTCTCGGTTTCTCACACGTCGCCCGACACGCGGGCCACACTCTCGTAACGCGTATAGGCCTTCAGGAACGTCAGATTGACATCGCCCGTGGGGCCGTTGCGTTGTTTGGCGATCAGCAGGTTCACCGGCACGCCTTCGTTGTCGCCCGGATCAGCGTCTTCGCCGTCAGCATTGATCTTCGGCCGGTACAGCATTCCCACCAGATCGGCGTCCTGCTCGATGGAGCCGGACTCACGCAGATCGGACAATTTGGGAGCAGTACCAGATTCGCGTTTTTCGAGCTCGCGGTTCAACTGTGCGAGCACGATCACCGGCACTTTCAATTCCTTCGCCAAGGCCTTGATACCACTGGAAATATCAGCAATTTCCTGCTGTCTATTATCGGCTCGGGCGGCAGTAGAACGAAGCAGTTGGAGGTAGTCAATGACGAAAAGCTTGATGTCGTGTTGCTGCCACATCCGCCGCGCTTTGGCCCGTAATTGGAGGATCGAAAGGCCGGCTGTGTCGTCAATAACGAGGGGGGCATTGGCCATCTTACCGGCCGCGGTCGTGAGCTTGGGGAAGTCTCGCTCCGCGAGGAATCCCTCGCGGACATTTCGCAGATTCACCTTGGCGCGAGAACAGATCATGCGGAGCACCAGCGATTCAGCGGACATTTCCAAGCTGAACACCCCGACGGGCATGTTGCAGTCCAGCGAAACATGCTCGGCGATGTTCATCGCCAGCGAGGTCTTGCCCATCGAAGGGCGGGCGGCGATGACGATCATTTCCGCGCCATGCATTCCCGTCGTCATCTTGTCCAAATCCGCGAAACCACTGGGAACGCCGGTCGTCATCCCGGCTTGTTGGTGAAATTTCTCGATTTGTGAAATGGCCTCGTGAACGAGTTCTTTCATTCCCTTCTTGGCCTCGTCGGTCGCCTCTTCACCGATGCGCAGGATGTCCTTCTCGACCTCGTCCATCAGGCTCTCGACATCGGAGGACTGCTCGGGGTCGTAAACCCGCTCCACCACCGAGCCGCAGATCTGCACCATCCGGCGCAACATGAATTTCTCGCGAACGATGTCGAGGTAGTAGGGAAGATTCAGCGGCGAAGGCGTCGCCTCCTGCAGCGACATCAGGAATTCCATCCCGCCGATACCATCGAGACGGTTGGTGTCCTTGAGACGTTGTCGCACGGTCAATAGGTCGATGCCCGTTTTCTCGTCGTACATCTCCACGAGCACTTCAAAGACCTCTTGGTGCCGCAGATCATAAAAGACTTCCTTGCCGCCCTTCAGCTTCTCGACGCTGATACCGATGCTCTCAACGGGATCGAGCAGCAGACATCCGAGCACACCGCGCTCGGCCTCCAACGAATGCGGTGGCACACGATCGAGCGTGTTCTCCGAACGCCGCGAACGCCGACGAGAGTTCGTCAGGTTTTCGCGTGGAGGTTGATCCAGCGTCTCGAGTCCGTCGGGCATTCGCAATAGAGAACATGAACTCGCCCACCGCGACAAAACCCAACTCTCTGAGTTATTACCAATTCGCAATCATGCCGACCTACTTGTCGCCAGCTTGTTCACAGACTTTGGTTGATTATCCACCGGATGTTGTGCGTCACATTGACCTAGGAAATTTACCGGTTCTACTTTCCGATTGTTTCCCTAGTGTGAAGTGATAGCTTTCTGCGACGCCCGAAGGGTTGTTTTATGGCTGACGAAACAACGACAAATCGTGACGAAGATTGGGTGAAAAACTCCTCTCTGTACCAAGAGTTTCTCGCCGAACGGGAGGAGATCCTCAAACACAAGTGGATCGAATCCGAGAAAGCGGGTGAAGACATCGGCTTTGAACGGGCGCTCACCGATTGGATCGTCAAGCATCGTGGCAAGTGGCGCAAATCCCGGCTGGACACGGTTGCCACCGCGAAAGCCTAGGATTCCCTTTTCTCCCTCGATCTCTACAATCGCTGCCGTGTGCCGAAACGGCACGCTTCACTATGCCCGAGCAACAGCTAATGGATGGCCAAGCCCTCAAGCTCGCCATCGCCCGTATCGCCCACGAGATCGCGGAGGACATGAACGGCACTGACGTAGTTGTCCTCGGAATCCAAGCCGGCGGCGTCCAACTCGCGACCCGCGTCGCTGATGAACTGGGCAAACTTTGGAACAAAGACATCCCAGCCGGCACGATTGATGGCGGCATGCATCGCGACGATCTCCCCAATCGCGGAGCCGCTCCGCTGCATCACACTGAAATCCCTGAGGAGATGGAAGGCAAGGTCGTCATCCTTACCGACGACGTCATTGCCAGCGGCCGCACCGTGCGTGCCTCACTCGACGCCTTGAACAGTTTCGGCCGGCCCAGCCACGTGAGATTGGCTGTCCTCATTGACCGCGGCAGTCGCGAACTTCCCATCCAGCCAGATTATTGCGGGCGCAAGATCGACGCCGCCAGCGAAGAGCACATCAACGTGAAATGGCTTGAAGTCCATGGCGAGGACGCGGTTTATGTAGACCAAACATGAGCTGGGACCAACCGCACCTACTCGACATCGAATCCCTCGAACCAGAGGAAATCACCCACATTCTCGACGCCGCCCGTGAGTTCAAGTCCGTCGGCGAACGCCCGATCAAGAAATCTCCCGTCCTGCGCGGCAAGACCGTTGTCAATCTCTTCGCTGAACCCTCGACCCGCACGCGCATCAGTTTCGAACTCGCCGCCACTCGGCTCGACGCTGACATCGTCAATTTCACCACCGAGGCCTCGTCCATCCGCAAAGGCGAAACGCTCAAGGACACTGCGCGCAACCTCGAAGCTCTCAACGCGGACATCTTCATCGTTCGCCACGCCGCCAGCGGTGCTGCCCACTTTCTCGCCCGCTTTCTCAAAGGCAGTGTCATCAACGCAGGCGACGGCGCCCATGGCCATCCCACGCAGGCCCTGCTCGACGTCTTCACCATTCGCGAGAACAAGGGTGACATAAACGGCCTCAACGTCACCATCCTCGGCGACATCCTCTACAGCCGCGTCGCCCGCTCCAACATCTGGTGCCTCCTCAAACTCGGCGCCAACGTCACGCTCTGTGGCCCCTCCACCTTGGTCCCGAAGATTTTCGAAAAGATGGGCTGCCGCGTCACCTACGACATCGACCAGGCCATCAAAGACGCCGACGTGATCAACCTCTTGCGCATCCAGCACGAACGCCAACGAGAGACGATGTTCCCGAGCATCAACGAATACGCGAAGCTCTTCAGTCTGAACCACGAACGTTTCGCCAAGACCAAGCCCGACGCACTCATCATGCACCCGGGCCCGATCAACCGCGGCGTCGAGATCGCCAGCGACATCGCTGACTGCGAACGCTCCGTGATCCTCGACCAGGTGACCAACGGACTCGCCGTCCGCATGGCCGTCCTCTACCTCGTCAACCAGGCCAACGCCAGCAACTGAACATGACCAACACGAAGGAGGTCGATCGTTTCGCATACGAACGCCCCCTCGCGGAACAAGGCATCACTCCCCTCGCCGGGATCGACGAAGCCGGTCGCGGTCCCCTCGCCGGGCCCGTCACCGCCGCCGCTGCCGTCCTCCCACAAGCCTGGATCGAAAACGGTCTTCCGGATGAACTGGCGGGCCTCAACGACTCCAAGCAACTCACCGAAAAGAAACGTGAGCAACTCTTCGCAGCCATCATCGCCTGCGACGGAATTGACTACTGCATCGCCAACGTCGAACCCGCAGAGATCGATCGCATCAACATCCTGCAAGCCACGCACCTCGCAATGAATCAGGCCTTGGCCGGCTTGAAGCACCCCGCCGCTCATGCCCTCGTTGACGGCCGTCCCGTCAATTCACTTACCATCATGCAAACCGCCATCGTCAAAGGCGATTCGCTCAGTTTCTCCATCGCCGCCGCCAGCATCCTAGCCAAGGTCAGCCGCGACCGCCTGATGGTCGCCTACCACGAACAATTCCCAGAGTACGGCTTCGCCGGCCACAAAGGCTACGGCACCAAGTCCCACCTCGCCGCCATCGAACAACACGGCCCTTGCGAAATCCACCGGATGAGCTTTGCCCCGCTGAAACCACCAA
>JBMYQZ010000204.1:0-8584 GCA_049601855.1 Limisphaerales bacterium
CCTTTCCCAGACGATCTGATGCCCGCGCTGTCTGCCATCGCTGAAGGCGACGCGCCTTTGGGTGACGCTCGCGTCGCGGAGGTTGTCTCGCAGACGCTTCCGACTGCCGACTACAACGGCAAGAAGGTCTTACTGATTGTTCCCGACGGCACGCGCACGGCGCCGGTGGGATTGTTGTTCAAGACGATCTTCGAACAGATCGGATCCGCGACCGCGAAGCTCGACGTAATGATCGCCCTCGGCACGCACCAGCCGATGAGCGAAGAGGGGATTTGCGGACGATTGGAGATCTCCAGCGCTGAGCGCACTGACAAATATCGCTCGGTCGAGTTCATCAATCATCAATGGGACAATCCCGACGCACTGACCAAAGTTGGCACCATCACCGCTGCCGAGATCAGCGAACTTTCCGGTGGCTTGTTTGAGATGGACGTGCCGGTGGAGATCAACAAACGGATCTTCGACTACGACGAGGTGATCATCGTCGGTCCGGTGTTCCCGCATGAGGTCGTCGGATTCTCCGGCGGCAACAAGTACCTCTTTCCCGGTATCGCCGGTCCGGAGATCCTGAATTTCTTTCACTGGCTCGGCGCCGTCGTCACCAATGCCCGCACCATCGGCAACAAGTGGACGCCCGTCCGCAAAGTCGTCGATCGCGCCGGCGCTTTGGTGAAGCTCGGCAAGCTCTGCTTCGCGATGGTTGTGCGACCGGACAAATCCTTGGCCGGTCTCTCGGCCGGATCGCCGGAAGATGCCTGGGACGCCGCTGCCGATATCTCCAATGGCATTCACATCGTCTACAAGGACAAGGCTTTTCACTCGATCCTGTCCTGTGCGCCGCCGATGTACGACGAGATTTGGACCGCCGGAAAGGCGATGTACAAGCTCGAACCCGTTCTCGCGGATGGTGGCGAATTGATCATCTACGCCCCGCACGTCGAGGAGGTTTGCTTCACACACCGCGAAACGATCATGGCCGTCGGCTACCATTGCCGAGATTACTTCCTGCAGCAGTGGGACCAGTTCAAACACTACCCGTGGGGCGTGCTCGCTCACTCCACCCACGTCCGTGGCCAGGGCAAATTTGAAGACGGCATCGAGAAATGCCGCGCGAAAGTCACTCTCGCCACCAAGATTCCGCCCGACGTCTGCGAGAGCATCAATCTTGGTTATCGCGACCCAGCGACGATCAACATCGACGACTACAAGGATCGTGAAGATGAGGGAATCCTTTACATACCGAAGGCCGGCGAAATGCTATACAAGCTCAATGACCCGCCCCAATGGGCCACGGTCTGACCGAAAACCTTGGCGCGGAGCGTTACGGACGCTAACTTCTTGCTCAGATAATGAACGACTGGATTGCCGACTACCTTGAAGCCCAAAAGGCTGCCCTCGATTCCATCCCGCAGGCTCAAGTAACCCAGCTCATCGAACTTCTCGGTGCCGCCCTGAAGGAAGACCGCCAGATTCTCTGCTTCGGAAACGGTGGCAGTGCTGCCAATTCCTCCCACTTTGCCACCGACCTCGGGAAAGGCGCATCGGACGCCGTCGGCAAACGCTTCCGCGTCATCTCCCTGAACGACAACGTCAGCTGGATGCTCGCCCTCGCCAACGACTACGCCTACGACCAGGTCTTCGTCCAACAGCTTCAGAACTACGGCAAGCCGGGCGACATCGCCCTCAGCCTCAGCGTCAGCGGCAATTCCCCCAACTGCGTCGAAGGCCTCCAATGGGCCAAGGACAACGGCCTGGTCACCATCGCCCTCGTCGGCAAGAAGCGCGGGAAGATGGCCGAGATCGCCGACCACGTCCTCGTCATCGACGATACCCACTACGGCCGCGTTGAAGACGCCCAGATGGGAATCTGTCACCTCCTCTGCTACGCGTTCATGGAACGCCCCGAGATCATTTCCTGATCCCGGTCATACCCCCGACAGGGTTTTCACCAATTCCGGCAACGCCTTCGCCGCTGGTCGTGCGATAATGTCGGTGGCGATGTGGGTGAGTGAAGGTTCCGGATTGATCTCGATGATCCGACTGCTTGCTCCCGCCTGAACTGCCCAGTGCGTGATATAACCAAAGGCCGCGGTTGTGCCGATGACGATCACCAAGTCGCAAGGACGCTGTACAAACTCGTCCACCCTTCGCGCATTGTCCGGATCAAGATTCTCGCCAAACCAAACGACGCTTGGGCGAAGATTCCCACCGCACTCCTGACAAATCGGGACATTCGGCTCGAGGGGATCGGGCCCGTCAGGTTTGGATCCACAATCGAAACAGTGTGACTCCAGCAGCCGTCCGTGGATCTGCACCATTTGATCGGGTGACAGTCCTTTTCCGTTCCACTTGGCGCGCTGGTGAAGATTGTCGACGTTCTGCGTGAGCAAGAGGAATTCATCGCTCATTTGGGCGAGTTGAACCACGGCTTCGTGCGCCGCATTGGGCTCCTTGCTTTCGACCAACGAACGCCGATCACGATACCATTCCCAGACCAATTCGGGATCGTTGCGAAAAGCCTCCGCCGTCGCCAGCTTGGTAGGATCATGATTTCGCCAATACCCATCCTTTCCGCGAAAGGTCGGAACGCCGCTTTCCGCCGAGATACCGGCGCCGGTGATGACAAAGGTCCGTTTGAGCCTGCCTTGCATGCGTGATCTTTTTTCTGCCCGAGGCCGAGTGCTCATGCAACATTTCCCGCAACTCTCCCGAATATGAACGACGATCCATTGAACCGACGGAAGTTCATCGCCGGCACGACAGTCGCCGCGGTGGGCAGCACCTTGATCACTCCCGACCTGACCGCGAAAGCGGCGGGTGACAAAGAATTGAAGATTGCTCTCGTCGGTTGCGGCGGACGCGGGACCGGCGCCGCCGTGCAGGCGATGAACACCTACGGCAAGGTGAAGCTGTGGGCGATGGCGGATGCGTTTTCGGAAAACCTGGAGAAGAGTTACAAGGTGATGACGGCGGAAAAGCCGAAGGTGAGTCGCGATGAGAAAGGCAGGAATCTGCAGGATCGCATCGACGTTCCATCCTCGCGCCGGTTCGTTGGCTTGGACGCCTATCGCAAGGTGATGGCCATGAACGACATCGACATGGTCATCCTCACGACCCCACCGGGATTCCGTCCGCGTCAATTTGAAGAGGCGGTGAAGGCGGGCAAGCATGTGTTCATGGAGAAACCCGTTGCGGCGGATGTGCACGGCATCCAGACCGTGCTCAAGGCAGCCAAGGAAGCGAAGCGCAAGAGGCTGAAAGTGGGCGTGGGTTTGAATCGTCGTCACAGTCCGATGTATGAGGCGACCTTGGACAAGATTCACGCCGGCGAAATCGGGCGCTTGAACACCATCCGCATCTACAACGTCCGCGGCGGCACGAATAAGTTTTACGAACGTCAACCCGGCGACACCGAAATGGAATACCAGGTGAAGCATTGGTACTACTTCGACTGGCTCAGCGGTGACTTCATCACCGAGCAAAGTGTCCACGACTATGACGTCGCCTTATGGATGAAGGGCATGTTGCCGGTGCGTTGTCAGGGACAAGGCGGACGCCTCGTCCGTGCCGGCAAGGAATGGGGCAACGTCTACGATCATTTCACCTGCGAATACGATTTCCCCGATGGCTCCAAGCTGCTCTCCCAGCACCGCCACATCCGCGGTTGTTGGGGACTCTTCGGCGAATACGCCGACGGCAGCAAAGGCACGGCGTCTTGTGTCGGCAAATCCCGTGCCGTGGTGCAGATGCACGACACGCCGAACTCCGCCGCCTGGCGCATCAAGGAAACCGGCAACTCCTACCAGATCGAACACGACCGCCTCTTCCGTGCCATTCGCGAAGACACCGAACACAATGAAGCCGAACGCGGCGCCCACGCCAGCTACGCCGCCATCCTCGGCCGCATGGCCGCGTACTCCGGCCAGATGCTCGAGTGGGATGAAGTCCTTGCGCAGGGCCATCGGATCACGCCCGAAGGTGAGACCTGGGACAGCGAGCCGGTAATCCAGCCGCTTCCCGGCGGTGGTTATCCGATCAACAAGCCTGGCCGACCTTCACGATAGTCCGAGACTGGAAATGAGCGAGTGTATGGACTGTCACGATGCGGATGAGCAACTGCCCAAGTGCTTTGGGCCCAAGGCGCCGGACGCGTATGCCGGAATTCCCGAAACCGAACGCGCCGATCGCGGAGTTTTGGATGGCGAGTTGTGCATTATCGACGGGAACACCTTCTTTGTCCGTGGCTGCCTGGATCTGCCGATTCAAGGGACGGACGAGACCTTTCGGTGGCTTGTCTGGGCGTCACTCAGCCAGGAAAGCTTTCGTCGTTGTGTGGAACTGTGGGAATTGGAGGGTCGCGAGTCGGAGCCCCCGTACTTCGGTTGGTTGAACACGAGTCTGTCGATGTACGAGGATACGCTGAACCTGAAACTGAGCGTTCAAACGCGACCAGTCGGCGAACGTCCCGAATTCACCGTCGAACCGACGGACCATCCTCTCGCGGTGGATCAACATCGCGGGATCGACCTTGAGCGGGCGCGTTTTCTGTCTGCGAGCGCCCTCAAAGATTCCTGATTCAGAATTGTCCCGTCAATGCGGCCCGAACGCCGAACGGTTCCACCGGGTGAAAATGTCGATCTTCGATGCCAGGTCCCACCGGATCGGTCGCCAGACGCGAGGTGTAGACGTAGGAGATGTCGTGGTCTTTCCGGTTCAGCAGGTTGAAGGCGGTGACCGTGAAATCCCAGTTCTTCGCGAAGCGATAGCCGGCACTCAATTCCATACGTAGGGCGGGACGTGAGCGAATGGTGTTGGCTTCGTTCAGCGGTCCGGGGCCGAAGTAGCGGGCGCGCAACGCGCCGTGCCAATTGCCGATCTGGTCCCAAGAGACACCGGTGTTGATGACGGTTTCCAGTGAGTTTGGAATGTGGCTTCCCCCAGTGCCGGGCGGTTCCGTCTTGAAACGGGCGTGGGACCACGCGAAGTCGAAGTCGAGGGTGAAGTGTTCGTTGAGCCGGTAGTAGTTGGCGAACTCGATGCCAAATCGTTCCGTGCCGCCGGTGGCTTCGGTGTTGCCGGCGTCACCGACGAAGAGCAGTTCCGAATCACTCTCCAAGAACCACAGCGAGACCGTGCTTTGCAGGCCCTTGACCGCCAGCGTGCGGATACCGATTTCCGCACCCGTCTGACGGACCAGTGGATCGACCTTCGTGCCGTCATTGATCGCCGGGGTGGAAGGGTCGTCGACCAGGGTGGTACCGCGTCCATCATTGCTGTGAAAACCGAGACCGCCGTTCAGGTAGAACTCCGTCTCACGCCACGGGCCGAAAATCAACCCGAGCTTGGGGCTGGCAATGGCGTCGGTCACCGTCCCGGAATTGACCGGGTTGTCGCTTTCGACATCGAAGTGATAGAGATCACCGCGAACACCGGCGATGCTGCGGAACTTCTCCGTCCAGCGGATTTCATTCTGGAAATACGGACTGACGCTGAACTCCAATACGTCATCGGATCGTACGGTGCCGATGCGATTGCGAGCGGCGGTATTGAAGAGACCGTTGTCGATGAGGTCGGTGCGGGATTGCAGTCCGAAGGTGTTGTCGACCTCGCGTTCCCGCCACTCGCCGAAAATCGTATGACTGAGATCGAAGCCCAGGGTGGTGCGTTTGTCTTCCTGCTGGAACTGGTCCCCGGCGACGGGATTCGATTCGAAGAAGGTGAAGTTTGAGAACAGATCCAGATCGGAATAGACGGCATAGGCGGCGAGCCTGGTTTCGGTGGTGGCAACGTTGCGATGCCATTCAGCATTCAGGCTGAGCCGGTAGGAGGTGCCGCCATCGGTGGGGTCAACGGTGCCGAGGCGATCGATCAGCCCGGCGCGAACGGCGCGTTCCGGTATTTGATCCGTGGCGTTCCAATCGCTCCAATACCCCATTGCGGTGAGGCTGTAACCGAGGGATTCATCGCCCGAGCTGTAACGCGTGACCGCGTTCACCTTATGCAGGTCGTTGTCGTTGATCCAGGGGCCGTTGTCATGGAGATACTCCCCCCCCATCAGCAATTGACCCTCGCCCAAGGCAATCGAGTCGGCGACGAAGACGCGTTGGTAATCGAACATGCCGCCTTCGATTCTGGCCATGCCCTGATCCAGCGAATCCACGTACTTCAGTTTCACCTGACCGGCCGTCCCGAAGTCGCCCACGTCGGCAAAGTAGGGCCCCTTGCGAAAGCCGACGGTTTTCAGCAACTCAGGGATCAACGGGTTCAGATCAAGGTAACCTTGACCGTGGCCGTGGGTACGTTGATTGAACGGCATGCCCTCAAATCCCACGGAGAGGTCCGTGCCGTGATCGAGATTGAAGCCGCGCAGGAAATACTGGTTCGCCTTGCCACTACCCGAATGCTGAGTCGCGATCAGCCCCGGCACGGTCTCCATCACCTCCCCGGTTCTGAGAATCGGACGGGTGCGCAGTTCATCACCGGTGCCGTTGAGAAAGACCTGGGTTTTGTATTCCAGTCGCCGAAAAGCCCGTGAGTGAGTGACCCGATCCCGATCCCGCTGGTAATGCGTTCGAAAGTCATTTGGTTCTTCACCGTGAACCCGGCCCTGTGATTCTGCCGAAAGCTGCGCAAACGGTGCCAGGGTCTGCCGTTCCCGATCTTCCAGTTCTTCCCGCGTGCAATGCATGTCGGGAGAGAATCGAATCCTTCTTCCCACCTTGCAACCCTTTCGCTATACCCGCGACCACACTCATGAAAAACATCAAGCGTCGTTCTTTCCTCAAGCATTCCGCTGCGGCCACGTTTGGCTTCACGTTTCTGCCCTCCTATCTCGCCACCGGTCGCGCGGCCGATGGCAAGCTACCGCCCAGTAAACGGGTCAACCTGGCCTGTGTCGGCGTCGGTGGACGCGCCACGGGCGTGATCCCGAGCGTCTGCTCTGGCGGCAAGGCGACGCCGGTTGCGTTCTGCGATGTGGATTTCAAGGCCCGTCGGGTGGAGAACAACCTGAAGCGTTTTCCCGGCGTGAAGCAGTATCAGGATTTCCGCGTGATGTTGGAGAAGCAGGAAAAGGACATCGACGCGGTGACCGTGGTGACGCCGGATCACACGCACTTTCCGGCTGCCATGCTCGCGATGTCTCTCGGCAAGCACGTGTATGTCGAGAAGCCACTGACGCATTCCTATCGCGAGGCCGATCTGCTGATGAAGGCCGAGCAGAAGTTCAAGGTCGTCACGCAGATGGGGAATCAGGGGCACACCTCCGGCGGTTCGGCGCAGTTTGCGGCTTTGTTGAAGGCCGGTGCTTTGAACGGAATCAACAAGGTTGATGCCTGGAAGACGCCGAGCCTGTTCTTCATGAACAAGGATCAACGCATCTCCAAATACCCGCCCGAGGAGAAGAAGCCGGACACGCTCGATTGGGATCTCTGGTGCGGACCGGCCGAGATGAAGTCCTTCAGTTCCAAGTATCATCCGTTCAACTGGCGGGCGTTTTATCTCTACGGCAACGGCATGCTCGGCGACTGGGGTGCGCACATAATCGACTTCGTGCACGATTTCCTGAGGCTCGGACAGCCGACGAAGATCAGCCCGATCCTCATGGAAGATGCGAACAACGTGATCTTTCCGCTCAGCTCGCATTTGCGGATGAACTTTCCGAAGCGGAGCAAGAACCTGCCGGCGCTGGAACTCACCTGGCGCGATGGTGCAAATTGTCGCCCCGAGCTTCCGGAGCAGTTTCACACCAAGGGCAAGGCGCCCAAGTTGGGTGGAGCCGGCACGGTCATTTATCGGAAGGACGGCAAGTTCGCCCTGACCCGCGGTTCCCACGGCAGCAAGTCGAAGATCATTCCCGAAGCTCAGGCGGAGCAATACAAGGAAGCGCTGAGCGCCAAGAACCCGAAGTACAATCACGGCACCTCGTTCACCGCGGCCTGCATGGGTGAGGACAAGACCCGTTCCAACTTCGCGATCGCCGGCGACCTCACCAAGACGATGATGCTCGGCATCATCTGCCAATACCTGATCGAGGATCTGGAATTTGATCCGAAGAAGGAGCAGTTCATCGGCAACAAGAAGGCCAACGCGATGCTCGAAGGTCCCGCCCCGCGCAAGGGTTGGGAAGATTTCTACAAGATGGTTTAAGCAAAGAACACGACATGAGACTCCTATCATTCCTCCTTTCCCTGACATTGGTCAGTTCGGCGTTCGCCGCCAAGCGTCCCAACATCCTCTTCATCATCGTCGATGATCAGTCGCCCTTTGATCTGAAGGTCTACAATCCCAAGTCGCCGTTGCAGTCGCCGAACATCGACCGGCTGGCTCGCGAAGGGTTGGTCCTCGACCGTGCCTATCATATGGGCTCCTACAGCGGTGCGGTGTGCACGCCTTCGCGGCATATGGTGATGACCGGACGAACGGTCTGGCACCTGCCGAACCGCCGTGGGGCGAAGCAGGGTCTGGTGCCGCCGAACATGGAACAGTTCTCAATGGCCGCGGTTTTCAACCAGGCCGGCTACGACACCATGCGGACCTGCAAGAACGGCAACAGCTACGAGGAGGCAAACGCTGAGTTTACAGT
>JBMYQZ010000205.1:0-8579 GCA_049601855.1 Limisphaerales bacterium
TTCTTGCCGTCGGTGTCTTTACGCTTTTTGTATTCCTGTTCGAAGGTGGACATTTCCTTTTCCTTCGCCTTCAAGGCCTTTTCTACTTCTTCGGCCTTCTTCTTAGCGGCGTCGAAGTCCCCCTTCACACCGTTGATCTGCGATTGGAGCTTCTTGAGTTGGTCAGCCAGAGCGACGCGCTCCTGCTCTTTCTTCGCCAGCGCCTTGGAAACCCCACTGAGGCTGCTGTTGATCCGGGTGAAACTGGATTGAGCTTCTTCCAACTGAGCAGCGGCTTTCATGTGTTCGATCTTGTGAACTTCGAACGCGGATTTGGCGTGCCAGAACTTGGCGAAGACTTCGCCAACATTCAGCCGATTCACGGTCTGCTGAGCAAGCGCTATTCGGGATTTCGCCGCGGCGAGCTCGGTCTTGGCCGTAGCTTCATTCTTCACCCCAGCCGCCAGGGATTTGTCCAGCGCAGCCACTTTGCCATCACGAGATTTCTTGGCCGCCGCGATGGCGGTGGGAACCTTCTTCTTGGCCGCCGCCAGAGCGGTCGCCTTGGCTTTTGCATCGGTCTGCGCTTTCGCAGAAGCTGCCTTGGCTTCTACTGACTTCTTGGTCTCTGCCACAATCGTCGCATCCAGCTTCGTCAATGCGGCAGTTGATGAGGCGAGCGCGCTCTTGGACTTCGTTGCCTTGTCCTTGGCCGTCTTGAGCGCAGCTGAGGCGCCGGCCAGTTTCTTTTCAGCGGCGGCAACCGCTGCCTTCGCAGCACTCTCACGTTTCACATAAACCGCGAGTGTCGCGGTGAGATTCTTGACGGCTTCGTCCTTTTCGCCACTGGCAGCCTGGGCCTGATCGCGAGCAACTTTCACCGCAGCAGCGGCTGGTGACAACTTGGCGAGAGAAGCCTTGCCCTGATCCCGTGCCGTGGTCGCCTCGGCCACCTGTTTGCCGGAACTGGCGGCGGCGGCTTCTGCTGCCTTCAAATCCTTGGCGGAAGCGTCCTTGGTGCGGCGATGGGGAGTAGCCTGCTCCTGCGCCTTCTTCAAAGCGGCGGATGAGGCAGAATACTTGGCAGCCCAGGTCTTCGCAGCCGTGTCGGCATCGGCACTTGCCTTGGTCGCCGTCGCGAGACTGGCCGTAAGATTCTTGACCGCATCATCACCCGCTATCTTCGCGGCGGCGATCTGCGCGCGATAGCTGGCGACCGCCTTGGTCGCGTCAGCCAGTTTCTTCTCCGACGCGGGCAACGCCTTGGTGTAGTCAGTGACCTGCTTCTGGGCGTTGGCCAACTGAATCTTCAGGCTCGGAGGATTAAGAGCCAACGTAGCGAGCTTCGTTCCCTTGGCGGCATCCCAGATGTAGACGTTGCCGGTCCAGTCAGACCCGACGACCTTTTTGAAATCTTGAGTGAAAGCAACCCGCACCGGTAAGTCAGCCAATCCGCTGATGGTTACCTTGCGGCTGACATTGGGGTCCCAAGTGTAAATGCGACTGTCACGTCCAGCGGTTACGATGTAGCCGTTGTGATGAATGCCCATGTGCAGATTGCCACTGGCATGCGTACGGGTACTCTTGACCTCATCGCCTTCCATCGCGTCAAAGGTCTTCACGTATCCATCTTCACTGGAACAGGCTACGAGCTTGGTATTGCGCCAGTTGATGGAGGTGATCTGTTTCTTGTGTTTGCCAATTGCATTCACTTCACGACCGGTATCACCCTCCCAAATCACCACGCCACCAGCACGATCGCCAGAAGCGAGCAGCTTGCTATCCGGACTGAATTCAAGCGTGGTCACCCAATCGGTGTGCTTCTTCATCTTACGAATCATTTCGCCGGTCGCAGTGGAATAGAGTTTCACCAACTTATCCGGTCCCGCGATTGCGATGTATTTCTGATTGGAGGAGATATCTGCACAAAGGACGGTGTCGAGGTCTTCGCCAACGGTCAGAATGCGTTCACCACTCGCGATATCCCAGACAGCGGCCTTGCCGGTATGAGCACCGCGTCCACCACCAACAATCAGCAGTTTCCCGTTGCGGCTGAACTTCGCGTCCGCGGGGTAACCCTCAGGGAATGGCAAGACACCGAGGAGCTGATACGTATCCGTATTGTAAAGCAGTATCTGTCGCTGGCTTCCGAGTGCGACCAGCGGCGCCCAAGGGCTGGCCGCCAAAGCAGTCGAAGCAGTTCCGCGAACGGTCACTTGCGGAGGATCGAGCAGCAGATCGCCGGGCATCGGAGGGGGGCCATCGGGCTTGCCGAAGGATGCCTTCGCGAGGCTGAGATCCATCTTGGGTTTATTGGATTTGATCGCCTTTGAGCCGGAGCGTTCCAGCAATCCGCCTTCAATCCACTGCTTGATAATGGCGATTTCCTTGTCTTCCAGTTTGCCGTTCGGCGGCATCTCAGGTTCTTCCTCGTGCGTCACAACCTTCATCAGCTTGCTGGCACCGGAGTCACCGCTCTCGACGATGATTCCAGACCCGCCGCCATTGAGCAGCGCGGTGAAGGTGGACAGGTCGAGGTCGCCCTTGGCCTTGTCCGGGTTATGACAACGCAGACAGGCATTGCGGAAAACCGGCAGCACATGCTCCTCGTACGTGACTTTCGGAGCCGCCTGCGACACGCCGCCAATGACAGCGGCAACGATCGTAGCAACAATCAGTTTTTTCATTGTTGGATAATCAGTGGTTAAAGAAGAACTCCTTGGAGTTCATCACGGCCCAGAAGATGTCGTAATAGGAGTTCACGTATTCTTTCGGGTCGGCGAAAAATTCCTTCAGCTTGGCCTGCTCGCTGTCGCTAGCCGGTCGGCCGAGACAACGCCAGTAGATCTCATTCACGACGTCAGTCGGATTGGCCTTGGCCTTGATCATGTCCTGCAACCACTTGGCGCGGGCTACCTTGCTGTTGACCGTTGAGCCGTTCAGAAGGTGCAGTGCCTGGGAGAGATTGGGATCAACGGTGACTTCGCAGGAACAGACCGAACCGCGCTTCGAGCGACCGAAGGCTGTCAGGAAGTAGGTGGACGTATTTCCATCAACAATCTCAACGGCGCGGGAACCGAGCGGGATCCCGGTGTACTTATCCGGTGCATCGGTGATGGTGTTGATCACGTCCAGCAGAACCTCGGCGCGCAACCGGCGAACATAACTCTTGGCGAAGTTGCGCGTATCGGACTTATTCGAATCATTGGACTGGGCGGCCAGTTGGTAAGTCCGCGACTTGCAGATATCGGCAACGAGTTTGCGAAGGTCGTACCCGTATTTTTCGAAATTCTTACCGAGCGTTTCCAACAACTCGGGATTCGAGGGAGGATTGCTGATCCGGACATCATCCACGGGTTCTACTATGCCTTTGCCCATGAAGTGCGCCCACACGATGTTTGCCATATTCTTGCCAAACCATGCGTTTCGGGGAGAAGCCAGCCATTCGGCCAAGACCGCGCGACGATCGGTGCCGCTCTTGATCTCGGGTTGTTCATCGCCGAGAAACTTCGGCTTCATGTCCTTGTTGCCCACCGGGTGACGAACACCGCCAGAGTTGCGGTTGTAGACCACCGAAGCTCGGGTATCTTCGCCGCGCTTGCGACCGATCTGCGCGAAGAAGGCCTGCCAGCTGTAGTAATCATCCATCGTCCAGCGGTCGAAGGGATGATTGTGGCACTGGGCACACTGAATGCGCATTCCCATGAAGATCTGAGCGGTATTCTCGGCGAGCAACAACTGGCTCTGTTCGACCTTGAAGTAGTTCGCAGCGGGATTCTGGAAGGTGTCACCGTTGGCCGTGAGTAGTGTTCTCACCAATTCGTCGATCGGCATGTTCTCCGCAAAACGTTCCTTGAGCCAGTTGTGATACTGGAATGCCGACTTGTAGAGAAAGCGATTATTGTCGGTGCGAATCTGCAACAACTCCGCAAACTTCATCACCCAGATGTCAGCGAATTCGTCGCGTTTGAGAAGTTCGTCAACCAGCTTGTCACGCTTCTTCGGATCCTTGTCGGCAACGAACTTCTTCACGGTGTCCGGTGAAGGCACCTGGCCGATAAGATCGAGATAGAGCCGGCGAGCGAAGGTCCGATCACCGCTGAGCCCACTGGGCGTGATTCGGATCTTCTTCAACTTGTTGTGAACCAGCGTGTCCACGTAGTTGTTCTCGTGAATATCGGGCCACTTGAAATCCGTATCAGTCGGAATGGTCAAGACCTGGGATCCAACCGTAAAAGCGTCGTAGCGAGCCATGACGAAGGCTTCGCCAGACTTTCCACCCAACACCGCTCCGGAACCGGACACAGCAGCCGCCAAATCGTTATTGCTGGAATAGGCGGCAAGGTCGCTGACATCACGGTCGGTTCCGTCGGAGTATTTGGCCCGAACCATCAACTGTTGCTTGGCTCCGGCACCGTTCAGCACAAACTGCGTGGGGTAGATTTCCACGCCAACCACTTTCGCGATCTCTTTGGGATCGGCTTTGGCGCCCTCCACGATCCATTGATGGACCGTGTTGTAGAGCTTGTCGCCCTTCTTGAAAACGGCACCACCGGTGTGCGTCACACGGCCGGCGCCTTTCTCCAGGATCAGGCTGTCATGCGGCAACGCCAAATTGAGCCGGCGCCCCATCAATTCACGGGTGACGCGATGGTAGTCGCCTGCCGGATCGTAACCGAACAAGGAAATCCGAAAGCCATCCTTTCCACTGGCGGCACCGTGGCAACCGCCGGTATTGCAACCGGACTTGGTAAACACTGGTGTGACGTCCTGGTAGAAACTCAACTTGGGCGTCATGGCGGAATTGGTCACCGCAATCGGCAGATTGAAATCGCGACCGGCAAAGCTGATCTTCACCGAAGTCTTGCCGTCTTTCACCGGAGTGATCCAATTACCCTTCACGGTCGCGAGCTTGGTGTCTGCGATGACGAATTTTGCCTCGCCGGTCACATCCTTGGACGTGCTGTCGGAATACCAGCTTTGGACGACGATCGACTGGCGGTCGACCTTCGAAGACAGGTTGATATCGGCCGGATACACGCGGACATCGACGAGCTTCGGCGCTTCGGCTTGGGCGAGAGCGGCAGTCAGTACGAGACCGCATACGAATGAGCTGAGTCTTTTCATGTTGGGATTTTGACGCGGATTCAGGAGATTACTTCTTGGTGGTTTCGGCCTTGGCCACAAGCTTCTGCGGCGGGTCGATTCGGAGGCGGCCACTATAGGCGAAACGCTGGAAGATCGTTTCATCGTTCTGCTCGAGGTTGAAGTCGCAGTAAACGTTGCGGTCGTAGCCGATCTTGGCATTTGGAGCCACCTTCACGTTGAAAACGAGTTCCTTCATGTCCTTGGTGAGGTATTGCGGCTCGGCCGTACAACCACTAGGCAGGCTGCCCAACGTCACCTTGGCCTTGCCCTCGAACGGAGTCTTCTGGGTGACTTGAACCTTCAACTGGCAGTCCTTACCCGGAACGGTGGTCACAAGCGGGATCTTGCCCATGACGAAGTAGTCACCGATGTCCAGGTCGTAGAGTTCGGTGGAGGACCAGGCCCGACCGCCATTGACCGTCGCTTCGCCAATGAAGGCCATCTTCCACTTACCGATCGCGGAACGGCTGTTCGCACTGAAATAGTAAGAGCCGCTGGTCTTGCCTTTTGGAATGCGGATGTAGGAACTGGCACCGATGCCGGAGGGTTTGTAGAGATTACGAACAAGGATCTGTTCGTCCCAGCCCTTCTTCTTCTCAACAGTCACCTTGATGTACTTGGTGCCGTAGCGAACGATGGGGGTCTTGGGAATTGTGACGTTGATCTTGAAGGGAAGCTCCTCGGTCACGACGAAGGCGATCTTATCAGCCCAGGTCTTATAGAACGTGCCGCGATTGCCATCACGGACGAGATCGTAGTTCTGCCAGATGCCACCCTTTACCGGGGTCTTGCCATCAGGTTTGGAAACCACTGAAATGTCACCGAGCGACCCGGCGATTGGAGCGTCGGCAGCGGCCTCGAATACGACGGGCCATTGCGTAGTGGCCGAGGGCCAATCGCCCGCGACCATCTTCATTCCGGTCGGCATGTTCTCGGTGCCCAGGATCAGGTCATCTCGATAGTTGGCACGCCGGAGGTAAAACAATCCCGCGAAGCGATTACCGCGAGCGACGATGATGTTCTTGCGAGTCTGCGTGTCATAGCGCGCGGTGTCTGGAAGATAGATACTGGCTGACGGCTGGTTCTCAGTAACCTCGACGCGATAGGCGCAATCGGGCCCGAAATTGCCCAATTCGTCCTTCACTCGAACGTGATACAAACCATCCGCTCGAATTGTGTAACTGAAGTTGGCATCCGCTCCACCAGAGTCGGTGCGGCCAGTCAAGTATTTGCCCTTGCTGTCATACAGGTAAATCGCGGTATCCAACTTGGAGCGCAAGCGACGCGAATAGCAGTTAAACAACAGGTTCTGGCCCTTCTTGGCTTTGAACGTGAAGTAGTCGTTGTCGTTGGTGACTTGGATCATGCCATTGAAAGCCAACGGCACGGTCTCGTTTTCCGAATCATGAAAGGCCTTGTTCCAAGTATCGTTCGGTTCCTTCTCCAACACGTTTTCGAATTCAGAAACCCGAATCGGATTCGGGGATGGCGCCGTCACACCTCGACGGACGGGGAAGACACCCTGGACAAGGCGATCGTCAAATTTATCCGGCAACAGAACGCTTTGGCTGAAATTGCCTGATGAATCGCCAATGAACTCGACATCGAGGGAACTGCCGGCACGTCCACCAGCCGGATAAACAGCGTGCGGACGCGGAAAGTCGCCGACATGCAAGCGATAGTAGTCACCGCGTCCCAACATGGAGGTCTCGCGAACCTGCACGTGGTATTTGCCGTCGTACGGAGCAATCGTCGTGATGAACGGATCTTGGACGAGGAGGTGCGTGTCATCCGAACGCTTCAGAAGATTGCCGTCTTTATCAAGGATGGCAACGTAGGCATCGAAGATCGTCCCAGAATAGGCGCGACCAAGGCGGACACCTTCAAGTTCCACCGAGATCTTTTGTCCCTTCTTCGCCTCAAAATAGTAGTGATCGGTATCTTCACGATTGACTTTGCCCATCACGGTGATGTTTGGCTCAATCTTCTCAGCCTTGGCGATGTCGTTGTTCTCCGTGCTCTTTTCGAGCTCACTGATCTGCTTGAACGGACCGACGTAGAAGGTGCGCAACTCGGACAATCCCGACTTCGTGCGAATACGAAACTTGTGTTCACCCAACTCAGTATCTGGAGCGATCTTCAGCTTGGCGGTGATTGACCGATCTTCCTTCTTATCGATCGACAACACCTTCACACCCGGTTCGTAGAACAGAATCTCCTCGGCGTCGGTAAGTCGGCGTCCGGAGAAGCTGGCGGACACTTCCGTGCCGCGCTGAAATCCGTTGGGCGTGACGTGGTAGAGGTTGGGGTCGACTGCCTGCACCGAACCGACAGCAATCAGACCGATCAGCGTTAGGAGTACTTTTTTCATCTTTATCTTAAAATCAGGCGGGGCAACACCGTCTTTGATGCTGCCCCGCCAGGAACAATTCAGATTCTGCTTACTTGCGGGAGGTCAATGGGCAGCCTAGGCCAGAACACTCTTCGCGACACCGACATGCTCACCCGTTACGAGCGCCTGCGGACGATCACCGGGTGACATAAGGCGAGTTTCAGGATTGATCCCCATGAGGTGGAATACAGTGGAGGCGTAATCCTGCACCGTGAACGGATTCTCTTCAGGTTCTGCACCGGTCGGATCCGAAGAACCGTGGATATAACCGCGTTTCACACCACCGCCTGCCATGGCGACCGAGAAGACTTTTGGCCAATGGTCACGGCCGGCAGTGCGATTGATCTTCGGCGTACGGCCGAATTCGGATGTCACGAGCACCAGAGTGCTGTCCAGCAAACCGCGCTCATCGAGATCCCGGATAAGCTTGGCGTAGGCGCGATCAAAGTCAGGCACAGAACGCTCAACACGGCGTTGGATGCCATCGTGCATATCCCAACTGCCATAGGTCATGGTGACGTAGCGAACACCGGCTTCAACAAGGCGGCGAGCCAGGAGCATGCGTTGACCGGCCTGATTGCGGCCGTAAGCGTCACGGAGCTTCTTGTCTTCCTTGTTGATATCAAACGCAGCACGAGCTTCCGGGGAGCTAATCAGGCTATAGGCGCGCTGGTAAAAGGAGTCCATTCCATTGAGCACGTCAGCTTCTTCAAGACTGCTGAAGTGCGAGTCGACGATCGATCGCATGTTGCGACGCTTGTCGAAGCGCTTGTCATCGACACCATTAGGCAGCTTGAGATCGCGAACCTGGAAGCTACTGCTCGCCGGATCCGAACCAAGAGCGAACGGGCCGTAAGCGGAACCGAGATAGCCAGTGCCACTATTGCGGGTCTGATTCGGGACGATGACGTAAGGAGGAAGATTCTTGCGAGGGCCCTGAATCTTGGAAACCACGCTGCCCATGGATGGGTAAACCAAGGCCGGACTCGGGCGGTTACCGGTCATCATGTTATGCGTACCACGCTCGTGAGCCGCTTCGCCATGAGTCATGGAACGAATC
>JBMYQZ010000206.1:0-8515 GCA_049601855.1 Limisphaerales bacterium
CCCCCCAAGAGTCATGAGTTTGAAGCTGGGAGCAAATTACAAAAAGCCGTTGTTTTCCAACTTCAGTTCGATCTCACGTTGAGCCGACCTTCCGTTGGGGTTACCTTGCCGGCGGTGACCATGGGATCTCTTCCCAAGCATCTCAACGAGACGCAATGACTGAACGCGATGTATGCGAAGCCAGCCGGATGGGCTGGAACGAAACGGCGGCGATTCACAAACGCGTTTCGTTGAGTGAACTGCTGGAAGCCGTTCAGAATCCTGACTTTTGCACCTTTGATGCCGTGGAGCAGCGGGTGTTTGAGGGCATCAATCTAGCGGGAAAATCCGTCGTCCAGGCGGTATCCTGACCGACTGGGGGGCTCACCTCGTGGACTCGGCTTTGGTTGCCAACTTTGCCGAGAAATCCGGACCGGTCGAGATCCAGGGCCATGGGGAGATTCCCGATGGAGTGATGAATACCGCCAAGCAGACCTTTGACGTGCGTTACCGTTTCGCCAACGACGTGACCATGCGTGTCGTATCACGAGGAGTGCGACTGAAGTTTGAGGGAACCGAAGGCTGGTGCGGCAACGAAGGATGGCGAGGCAAACCCAATGCCCATGATCCCGGAATCTTCGGAGCCACGCAGAAGTCCAACAAACTGTGGCCACTTCCTCACAACGAACACCGCACTTTCCTCGACTCCGTAAAGTCTCGCAAACCCGCCACCTACACCGCCGAAGATCTGCATCGTCTCAGCACGACTCTCCACCTCGGTGCCATCGCCATGGAACTTGAGCGCCCTCTACTTTGGGATCCGGAAAAAGAGAGTTTCCGAGACGACAACAAAGCAAACGCCCTGCGTAGGCGCCAAGCCAGGGACTGGGCCAATTTGTGAGGACCTCCGTCATGCTTTCGTTGCTCGCGACACCATTCCTGCTGCTCGCACAGCCGAAGCGAATGGAAGTGAGTCAGCCTGTGCAGGAGTTCATGCGATCGACTTGTTTCCGTTGTCATGGCTCGGACAAACAGAAGGGTGATGTGCGACTGGATACCCTGAGTCCGTCGCTGGGCGATCCCGCGGGAGCGCAGCTTTGGCAGGATGTGTTGGACATCATCAATCTCGGTGATATGCCGCCCGACGACGCCAAGCAACCGGATCAAGAGCAGTTGGCGGAGGCGATTGGCCTGCTGACCGAGGACCTACTCAAGGCCCGCAAGAGGCTGGCGGACAAAGGTGGTGAGGTGGTCATTCGTCGGCTGACGGAATTGGAATACATCAACACCATTCATTCGCTCACTGGCGTGCACCTGCCCGCTGATCTCGTGCCAGACGACGAAAGCGGTGTCGATTTCAATACCCTGGGACACTACCAGACATTCTCCCCGGCAATGCTGGAGCAATATGAAGCAGCCGCCCGCTACGCGGTGGAACAGATGTTGCAGCCCACACCGAAGCGCGAGCCCAAAACCGTGCGAGTGGATGAGCGGAAGCATAAGCTGCGGATGAAGGAACGGGAGTTGAAGAAGCATGAGGAAGCGCATGCGCGTGCGAAGAAGGTGCCGGTAGGAACCACCGATTTTCGTCCGTATGGTTTCCGCAATGACGCGGAATACAAGCAGGCGCTGAAAGTCTCGCCGCAATTCTACATCCCGCTCCTCCGCCATTACCTGGCCAACACAAACACCCGATCGGGCGTGGTGTTGTACCAAGCGGCGATGGGACCGCTGGTCACGGGAACGGCCTTTGAAGCGGAACCAGGTGCGGAGTATATCTTCCGAGCGAGAGTCGGTGCCGAACCCGGCATGCCGACCAAGGCGAAGGTGTTGCGCCTCGGCAGTTTCCAGCCGGGCAAAGGCAAGCAGACTCTAAGGTATTTTCACATACACGGAACGGCGGAAGAACCGGAAGTGATCGAAACGCGCGTGCGAACCAAGCCAGGCGTATTTTCGCTGCAGTTGGGATTCAGCGATCTGTTTCGCGCTCGCAAGGCGAACACAACGGCCATTCAACAGGGCAAGACCGTTCCGGGATATTGGGTCGATTGGGTTGAATTCGAAGGTCCCTTCTTCTCTGGCAACCAGGAATTGAAACGCCGGAAACTGTTCGACGGAGACAAGCTTGATGAAGCGAAGGTCTTGCCCGTCTTGGATTCGTTTGCCCGACGAGCCTTCCGGGGCAAGCCGGTGGACGAGGCGTTCCTCAATCAACTGAACACGGTCTACCGCGAGGAACGCATTGCGGGCAAATCGGCGACTGATGCGTTGATAATGCCGCTCACGATGATTCTTTCGGCGCCCGATATGCTCTACTTGGGCAAGGAGAAGTTCGCCACCCGGCTGACGTAAACGCTATGGAAACAACCGGCCACTGCTGACTTGTTGGCTGGTGATGGGCGTCTTCAATCCGAGCCGCAGTTTCTCGCGGAGACGGTGGAGTCCATGATGAAGGATCCACGCTTCGATCGCTTTGTCCGCGAATTCTTCGGACAATGGCTGCACCTTCGAAAATACGACGGGATCATTTTTGACAAGGCGAAGGCGGCTGAGTTTGGACGCTCTCGCAAACACTTCGCCAAAGAACAACTCTTCCACTTTGTGTCCCACCTGATTCGGGAAGATCGCAGTCTGGAGAATTTGATCGATTCCGATTTCACCCTGCTCAACGGAACGATGGCATCACTCTACCGCGATCTGGACGCCAAGACTGGGGGCGACGAGTTCGTGCGGGTGGCACTGAAGAACTCCGACCGACGCCGCGGCGGATTGCTAGGTATGACCGTGATCCAGGCAATGGGTTCGACGGGCGAACCGGTGGAACGTGGTGCATTCATCCTGCGCAAGTTTCTCAATTCACCCCCACCTCCTCCGCCGCCAAATGTCCCCCAACTCGCACACGACGAGGCGTCGCTTTCCGTTCGCGAGCAGCTCGACGTCCATAAAAGGATCCCGCAATGCGTCTCCTGCCATCGCAAGATGGACGACATGGGATTGGCGATGGAGCAATTCAATGTCATCGGGCGATGGCGGCGAAAGGAACGCGGACAACCGATCGTCACCGCCGGTCGAATGCACGACGGAAAGCAGTTTGACGATTTCGCCGGCATGAAACGTCAATTGCTCCGACACCGGGACCAGATGATTGAGTCGATGACGGAGGCGCTCATTGCCTACGGTCTGGGACGCGAAAGCGAATTCTCCGACCAGGACTTCATCGATTCCGTTGTTACCGACACGAAATCCGGTGGGTATCGGTTTCGCGCCTTGCTTAAAGCCTTCGTCAGCCACAAAAAGTTCCGCAGCAAATAGATGAACATCGACCGCCGCCACTTTCTGACCGCCTCCGGTTCCGCTCTGCTGCTGCCGCAGTTGGAAGCCTTTGCGCAGGCCAAGACCGCTCCGCAGCGACTCGTGTTTCTTGGTTTCAGCTACGGGTTCACGGAGGATTTTTTTGTGCAGAAGCCTGGACGTGATTTCGAACTCCCGCCTGGAATGAAGCCGTTGCAACGACACCGGCGGGACCTGTCCCTCATCAGCAATCTCTGGCATCGCAATTCCCGCGAGCCGCATTCCGGAACGGTTTCGTATCTCACGGGAGCCAACTGCCTGAATACTCCAGGCAAGCGCTTTCACAATACGGTGTCCTGCGATCAGATTGCCGCCCGGCATCTGGGGCGGGATACCCGCTTCGCCTCCTTGCAGGTCACCTCCCCGGAACGCGAAGGACACGGTGGCGGTTCCTCCCTGTCATGGAACGAAAACGGCAAGAGCATGTCCGGCATCGCGCAACCGTTTCGGCTGTTTAACCTCCTCTTCGGTGGGGAAGCGATGAGCTACGAGGAGCGCCTGGCCAAACTCCAGCGACGCAAGAGCGTGCTGGACGGTTACGCAAGCAACATCCAATCGCTCAACCGACGCGTCAGTGCCATGGATCGCGAACGGCTCGATCAATACTTCCAATCCATACGCGAGATCGAGCAACGTATTGCCAAGGAGAAGCTCTGGGCGAATAAGCCGAAGCCGGGGGTGAGTTATCGTACGCCCAAGGAGCAGATCCGCAACGGCATCGAGGAGATCAAGACCATGTATGACCTCATGATCCTGGCGATGCAGACCGATCTCTCCCGTGTCCTCACCTATCGCCAGCCTTTGGAAAGCCTGCTGAAGACCATGAACATCACCTACAGCGGCCACCAGATCAGCCACTACCATGGCTCCGAGAATCGACGCCGCGACGCCGAGAAGCGGGAGCTGAAACAAACCGAACTCTTCGCCGGCTTCATTGATCAACTCAAGGCAACCCGCGACTTCGACGGCTCCCGCCTCTTCGACAATTGCCTCGTCAGCTACGGCAGCAACATCCGCACGGGTCACATGCTCAAGAACGTCCCGGCTTTCCTGACCGGCAACGCCAAGAACCGAATCAAACACGGGCGGCATGTCGTCATGCCCGAAGACACTGCTCTTTGTAATCTGTGGCTGACGCTCCTCCAAGCCTGCGAAGTGCCGGTTGAGAGTTTCGGCGACAGCAATGGAACTCTCGATGAATTGTTCGCTTGAGCCATTTCGATTACACACCCCAATTGCAAATCATGACCAAGCATCTCATCACCTCCGTTCGCGCGCTGCTCGTGGCAGCCGTCATTGCATCAACCCTACCCTCGGGCGCAGCCGAAACGCCGGACCGGGCTCGACCCAACATCATCCTGATCATGGTGGATGACATGGGGTATTCGGACATCGGTTGCTACGGCGGTGAGGTCAAGACGCCCAACTTGGATCGACTGGCCGCGGGCGGTATGCGTTTCCGTCAGTTCTACAATACCGCCAAGTGCCACACGACCCGCGCGGAGCTGTTGACCGGCAACTACGCCTACAAAGTGGGCGACCATCACCTCGAACACGGTGCAACGTTCGGAGAAGTTTTGCGAACGGCGGGTTATCGCACCCTGATCGCCGGCAAGTGGCATCAGAAGCCCCTCCCTACTACCCGCGGATTCGACCGCTACTACGGTTTAGCAGATGGCTGCGCCAACTTCTTCAATCCCGGACTCGAAGCTCGCGCAGGCGAAGGTGCGCCCGGACGCAAGGGCAAGAACCGCGTCCGGCGTTGGGCGATCGAAGACAAGGTGATCATGGGTTACACCAACCCCGACAAGAAGTTCTACCACACCGACGCTTTCACCGATTACGCGATGGATCGCCTTGATGAATACCAGGACGAGGACAAGCCCTTCCTCCTCTATCTGCCGTACACCGCGCCCCACTATCCGTTGCACGCCTGGCCGGAGGATATCGCCAAGTATCGCGGCAAATTCAAGGCCGGCTGGGACAAGCTCCGCAAACAGCGTTTCAAGCGAATGAAGAAGATCGGCATCATCGGCCCGAATCACAAACTCACCCCGCGCGAAGCCAGGGCTTGGAACGATCTGTCGGAAGAAGAAAAGGACGCCGAAGATCTCAAGATGGCGGTCTACTGTGCGATGATCGATCGGGTAGACCAAAACCTCGGCCGACTCTTCGACAAGGTCGAGAAACTCGGCAAATGGGACAACACGCTGATCATGTTCCTGACCGACAACGGCGCCTGCAAAGAGCAACCCAATACCACGCCCGACATCCCGCCCGGTCCGGTCGAAAGCTACCGCACCATCTCCGTCGAATGGGCCAACGCAAGCAACACGCCTTATCGGAAATTCAAATCCACCGACAACGAAGGCGGCATTCGCACCCCCTTCATCGCCCATTGGCCCGGCGTGATCAAACCCGGCACGATGACCGACCAGGTCGGCCACATCATCGACATCTCCGCCACCTTCATGGACATCACCGGCGCGAAGTATCCAAAGGAGATCAACGGCAATCCCACCAAACCCATCGTCGGCAAATCCCTCCTCCCCGTTTTCAAGGGCAAGACCCGCACCCCGCACAGTGAACTCTACTGGCACTTCAGCAAAGCCAACGCCGTTCGCCAAGGCGACCTCAAGGCCGTTCGCTACGGAAAAGCCCCGTGGGAACTCTACGACCTCATCAAAGACCCGACCGAGATGAACAACCTCGCCAACCAGATGCCGAAGAAGCTCAAAGAACTCGCCGGCCTTTGGGAGGCGTGGGACAAGTAAGCCAACGATGAGATACTTGGCCGCAATTCTGATTGGCGGACTGCTGTTCAACAGCACGCCTGTTTCGGGAGCTGAATGGAAAGGCAAAGCATCAACATGGAAAGGCTACCAACGCTTCGCCTTTGAGGTGGATGGCAAAGCCTGCCATGTGACGCTGCCCAAGAAGCCGGCGGCCGGCAAACCATGGGTCTGGCGCGCGCGCTTTCCGAACTATCATCCCGAGGCGGATCTGCTGCTCCTCGAACGCGGTTTTCACATCGGGTTCATAAACACCGGCGGAATGCTCGGCAGCCCACGCGCTCTCGATCATTGGGACAAGTTCTACGAATTCATGGCGAAGGAGCGCGGCATGGCGAAGAAGGTCGCGCTGGAAGCGGTCAGTCGCGGCGGGCTGTTTGCCTATCGCTGGGCCGCGCGCCATCCGGATCGCGTCGCGTGTATCTACGCCGATGTACCGGTCTGCGATTTCAAGAGCTGGCCGCTCAAGAGAGGAAACGGCGGCGACAAATTGTGGCAACACCTGCTCAAGGAATACGGACTGACTCATGAACAGGCGCTGAACTATCGCGAGAACCCGATCGATGTCCTGGCCCCGTTGGCCAAAGCCAAGATCCCACTCCTTCATCTCATCACTCTGAACGACAAGATCGTCCCACCCGAAGAGAACACCTTCGTGCTCGCGAAGCGCTACCGAAAGCTCGGCGGACAAATTGACCTCATCGAGGTGAAGGAAGGCACAGAAAAGTCCAGCGGACACCATTGCACACATCCCGATCCGAAGCGGGCAGCCGACTTCATCGCCGTACATGTCCGGAAGGCCATCCCCAAGCCCCTTTCCGCCTTCCATCGCAGGATTGGGCATAGTTGCGCCCTTTGCCTTCCACCGCTCCCTTAGACATTACAGTTCTGTAATGTTTCAACCGGTTTCCCGTTAATGCGGGGATGGTTCCTTGGGATTGTGAAAGCAACCCACCCAACCCTTTCATTGGTGATTCTGGCCATATTCTTTGTCACGTCGCCTGCCATTCACTCCCAGGAGGCCGGTGTGATCGACTTGTTCAACCTCGCCAACTACGCGAATCAGCCCGTCCCGAGCTACATCACGAAGGACAATACCACCCGTGGGAATCAGATCACCGATCTGGGCGCCACGCTGGGCCGGGTTCTCTTTCACGATCGGCGACTCTCGGTTGATGACACCATTTCCTGTGCCTCCTGCCATCAACAGGCCAACGCGTTCGGTGATGTTGCCCAGGCCAGCACGGGAGTGGCCGGCACGACCGGTCGTCACTCGCCGCGCCTGATCAACGCGAGGTTCGGCAATGAAGACAGTTTCTTTTGGGACGAACGGGCTGACACCTTGGAAACCCAGGCCACCATGCCGATCCAGGATCATGTTGAAATGGGATTCAGTGGCGCGAACGGTGATCCCGGCTTTGCCGACCTGATCGTGAAGCTTTCAACGATTGAAGAATATCAGGTGCTGTTCAGCGGTGTGTTTGGCGATGCGACAATCACGGAAGAACGGGTCCAACTCGCCCTTGCTCAGTTCATCCGGAGCATTCAATCCTTTGACAGCAAGTATGATGTCGGCAGGGCCCAGGTGGCTGAAGATCTGGATCCGTTTCCCAACTTCACCGAATCGGAAAATGCCGGCAAGTCCCTGTTCCTCACTCCCCGCGGTTCAGGTGCGCGTAGCGCGAGGTGCAACGGTTGCCATCGAGCTCCTGAGTTCGACATCTCACCCAATTCGCAAGGCAACGGAATCGTCGGCACAATTGGCGGCGGAGTAGATGACACCGTCACCCGTTCGCCGACCTTGCGGGACATGTTCAAAACTGACGGCACACCCAATGGCCCATTCATGCACAACGGTGCTCTGACAATTCGCGAGGTTATCGAACACTACAACGCCATCCCGGATCTCACTCCGAACCTTGATCAACGTCTCATCCGCAACGGGCAACCGTTGCAACTCAATCTCACCGAACAGGAGAAGCTCGATCTCGAAGCGTTCTTGAAGACGCTGAGTGGAACGAATGTCTATACCGATCCGAAGTGGTCCGATCCGTTTGATTCACAGGGCCAATTGAATCTCATCGTCATGCCCGCGAATCAGGTGGCCGTCACCAAGGTTACCGACCGGGCGCGGGTGGATATCACGATGCCCGCGGTTCCCAATACCACCTATCAGGTGGAGTCGTCCGCGGATCTGGTGACCTGGTGCGACACAGAGAACGGGCCCGCGGTAGGGTTGTATCAGGCTGAAGGATTTGTACCGTGCGAGATGCAGACCATCTGGTGGCGAAGACTGACGGTTCAGGATCCGACGGATTGATCCGGTCTGTAGAACGGTTCGTAGAGACGACGGAACAACTCTGTTGTGATCCTGTGTCGCGGAGGCACGCATG
>JBMYQZ010000207.1:0-8464 GCA_049601855.1 Limisphaerales bacterium
CGCACGGATCGTGAACGCCATCAAACTTCTGCCCGAACCCAAGCCGATCGAGTTGCGTTTCCGCCTCTGGAGCAATCCGTGGTGGGGCGGCTTTATCCTTTTCCTCCTCGTGATTTATTGGACGGGCCGCAAACTCGCGGGCATGGTATGAATCCTGACGATCGATGAGCGATTCACCACGCGATAATCTGCCGAAGGACCTGGCGAAGCAGTTCGCCAAGCTGGAGCGTAAGTTGTGGGTCAAGGAGACGACGATCGCCGTCCTTGGCGCCTTGCTCGTGTTTGTCGTCGCGTGGGCGATCGCGTTTGCCTCGGACCGCTTCTGGGATACGCCGGTGAGACTTCGCTCCGCGCTCCTGCTCTGCTCCGGGGTCGGGATGATGGCCTACCTCGTGGTCTGGTTGCGCAACTGGCGTTGGGATCGTCGAGACGAACGCTCCTTCGCCCGCATCATTCAAATGACCCAACGTCGTCTGGGCGACAAGTTGTTGGGTGCCGTCGAACTCGCCAATGGCGAACTCAAGCAGGGCCGGATGTCGCCCGCCTTGCGTCAGGCGGCGATCGAGCAGGTTTCGCATTCGGCAAAGAACTTTGATTTCACTTCGGTGATCGATCATGGATCGGTTCGCAAACTGGTGGGTGTTGCCTTGGTGGTGATGGGAGCGGCGATCGCGACGACGATCGTTGCGCCGCGGGCTTCCTGGAACGCGCTCGCGAGATTGAGCGCGCCGTTTCTTGATGCGCCACGATTTACCTTCGTCACCCTTTCGGAATTGCCGGAGGAATTGATCGTGCAACACGGCGATGATTTCACCGTTCGCGGCAAGGTGGAGTATCACGGGTTTTGGAAGCCCGACATCGGTCGTGTGCAGTTCGCCGAGCAGGCTGAGCAGGAGATTCCTTTGGCGGACAAGACCATCGTTGCGCGCGTTGAAGGTCAGACGATCGAGGGTGGCCTGCGGATCCGTGTGGGCGATGCAGAAGCCACCGTCAAGATAAGCCCCACGCATCCTCCCGTGCTCGGCAAGCTGCACGCCGATGTGTTGTATCCCCAGTACCTGCAATACCCGGACACCAACTTCACCTTCTCCGGACCGACCTTGACCGTGGTGGAAGGCAGCAGTGTCGGATTGCACACGCAGGCCAGTCGCAATCTCGCCGGCGTGCGTCTGGAGATGGAAGGCAAGGACCCGGTTGATCTGCCAATTGATGGTGCCAATTTTGAAACGCCGACGTACCAACCGGCGGGCGAAATGAAAGGCTCGATCCACATTGAGGATCAACTCGGTCTCACCAACGCCTCCCCCCGCCACTTCGCGTTGCGTAGTCGACCGGATGAACCACCGCTGGTGCAGTTGCTCGATCTGCCCCCGGAGATTTCCATCCTCGAATCCGATGTCCTTCCCTTGAACCTCTTCGTGCAGGACGACTACGGCATCAAGCTTGCCGGTATTGGTTGGCGGATCGAAAACGTCGCCGCCAGCAATCAACCGCCGGTGACCGAGTACAAATCCTCCCTCAGCAACGCGACCCAGATCGAGTACACCAATACTCACATCTTCAGCCCCACCGTTCTCGGCATCCCGCCGGAATCCGTCGTTGAAGTGCGTGCGGCGGCCACGGATTTTTACCCGGATCGTTCGCCAGCCTCTTCATTGCGTCATCGCATCCACGTGGTTGGCAACATCCGTCACGCCAAGTCCGTCCGTGATCAACTTGAAGCCCTGTTCTCGCAGCTCGAAGAGATCACCCGCGACGAGGAAGGCATCGCGCAGAAGACCGCCGAGATCAAGAATCAGGACCCCAAGAAGGCCGACGCCGACCAAGATAATCGTGATCTCGACGAGACCGCCACCAAACAGGAAAAGACCAATCGGCAACTTCGCGAAATCGCACGGAGTGGTCGCCGTATCCTGGAAGAGGCCATGCGCAATCCGGCCATCAACCAGAAGACACTCAAGGAATGGACGGAGAACATTTCTGACATGGACAATCTCGCGAAGAGCGAGATGAAGGAGTCGGCTGAGGAGCTCCGCGAGGCGCGCGAACAATCGGGCCAAGGTCAGCAACAGAAACAGCAGCGCCAAAACCAACTCGCCAAGGCCCAGGACGCTCAGCAGCGGGCCTTGAAGAAACTGCAGGAGATGCAGAAGAAGATGAACGACGGCTTGGACAACCTGGAGGCGCTTACGCTTTCACAACGCCTCAAGCGCCTCGCCGATGAGGAGGAAGGCATCGTCAGCCAGATTCGTTCCGTCATCACCGAGACCATCGGACTCAAGCCCTACGAATTGCAGGACCGCCATCGTTTCATGAACACCCGCCTGGCGGAGGAACAGAAGAAAGCGGGTGAAGATTCCGGCAAGATCCGTGATGAAATCGGCCGCTTTTTCGATCGCACGCAGAAGAAGAATTACGGCCGCGTGCACACCGAGATGAAGGAGACCAAGGTCGACGAGTCCTTGACCGAGACGGCCGAGATGATTGGCGGCAACATTGCGATGGAGACCATGCAGGACTTGAACCTCTGGTCGCTGCGCCTCCAGAAGTGGGCCAAATTCATCGCTCCTCCGGAGAGCGATGGCAGCAGTTCGGCAGGTGGCAACAAGCAACAGCAGCAGCAACAGGAGATGATCAAGCTCTTCATCGCCCTGTTGCGCGCGCGCCTGACCGAGGTGAATCTCCTCCATCGCACCCGCCTTCTGGATGACAATCAGGAAGACCAGAAACGGTACGAAGCTGCCGCCGAGAAACTTTCCGACGATCAACGCGACGTCCGCGTGCTGATCGCCAAGCTGCATATGCGCGGCGTGCGCGATGAGTTCAAGGATCTGATGCTCGAAACCGCCAACTCGATGGGTGATGCCGAATATTCGCTGCTCGATCTCGAGACCGGTGATCCGGCCCAGAAATCCGAACTCGCTGCGATTCAACACTTGAGTGACCTGATCAACCTCATCAACGAACGTGCGAAGCGCGGCGGCAAGAATCAGCAACAACAGCAATCCCAGCAGCAGCAGCAAACCGCGCAGCAAATGCAGATGTTGATGCAGATTGCCCGCCAACAAATGCGCACCGCCTTCGCCCGCATTCCCGGCATGAAGCCCGGAGGCAATCCTGCCGGTGGCGGCAAGGGGCAGACCGGTCAACTCGGCGGCGATCCCGTCGGCGCCGGCGATGGCGAGCGTGGCGTTGAAGGCTCCAGTGCCAACGGCAATTTTCAGGTCCCGACGGAGTTCAAGGGAGTGCTCGAGCAGTATTTCAAGGCCGTCGAAGAACAGCAGAAAAACCAATGAGCCGTATCTCGCAGCCAGGGCCCGTCCTGCTGGCGTCCAGCCTGCAGCAGAAGCGCGGTCTTTCTTCAATGTGCGTTCGAATGTCGCGGACTGCAGGCTGGAAGCCGGCAGGACGAATCGCGGTGCGTATCACCCTCCTGCTTCTCTTTGCTCTCGTTCTCCCTGCTCGAGCCCAGCAGCTTTTCATTGAGGATTCAGCCGCCAGCCCGGCGGTGATTGAGAAGATGTATATGCGCGGTCTCCAATTCCTCGCCGAGAGCCAGACCAAGGATGGGTATTGGGCGGAAAACTACGGCTCCCAGCCCGGTGTGGTCGGACTGGCGGTCGTGGCGATGCTCGCGCATGGGGACGACCCGAACAACGGTCCGTTCTCGGTGCCGATTCACCGCGGACTTCAGTTCGTCCTCAAGAACCAGAACACCGAAACCGGCTACATCGGCACGACGATGTATAATCATGGCTTTGGCGCCCTGGCACTGGCGGAAGCTTACGGCGCGGTCGACAACAACCAACTCGGCCCCGGGCTCGACAAGGCCATTCAACTCATTCTCCTTTCGCAGAAACAAAACCCCAAGGGCGCCTGGCGCTATTCGCCGGAAAGCAAGGAAGCCGACACCACCGTCAGTGGCGCGCAGATGGTCGCCCTCTTCGCCGCGCGCAATGCCGGATTGGGTGTCCCGCAGGATGCGATCGACAAGGGGCTCGAATTCTTCAAGCGCTGCCAGTCACCGGCCGGCGGTTACGGTTACACCAGCAACGCCGGACCCAATGCCGCCCGCACCGCCATTGGCGTGCTCGTGCTCGCGTTGGCCAAGAAGAAATCCACGCCTGAATTCAAGAGCGCCTTTCAGTTCCTGCAGAACCAACCGGGCGAATCGCACTATTACCAATACTATCTCTATTACGCCTCGCAGGCTTACTTCCACGCTTCGTCGACCGCCTTCCGCAAATGGAATGTGCGGAACATTGGGAGTCTTGCCGCCACGCAAAACAAGAACGGCAGCTGGGACGGCCCCTTCGGTCCGACCTTCGCCACGAGCGCGTCACTGCTCTCGCTGGCCTTGAATTATCGCTATCTGCCCATCTATGAGCGTTGACCCGAAAACAGGTTTGCTGCTCGGCGCGTTGTTGCTGACGGCTCCTGTTTTCGCTGCTCCCACGACACATTCCGGCCGACTGCACCTCGCCGACGGATCCGTCGCCGAGGGAACGCTTCTCGCCCTCAAGGAAGGCCGTCCGCAGTTCAGCGACTCCACGAACCGGTCGAAGCCGCGTGCCTTTATTTTCGATGTCCAGACTGCCACGAATGCAGTCGAACGCCCCAGGAATCGCGCCGAATTGCACGATGGTTCCAGTATCAGCGGCCGGTTGCTTTCGGTGACGGATGAGGAAGTTGTCGTTGATCCCCTTTATGCGGATCCGATGACGCTCCGACGCGGAGCCGTTCGGAGTCTTCGATGGACGGATCAGGCCGCCGGCGTGGCCTACGAAGGTCTCTACAACACGAATCGTTGGATCATCAGCCCGCTTGCCGTTCAGGGAGCAGAAACCAAGAACCCGAGTTGGAAACTCACCGATGGCATGTTCGTCAGCCAAGGTCGCGGTACGCTAGCCTGCGAGGTGGAAATGCCGACGATCTCACGCGTCGAATTCGACCTGCATTGGCGCAAGATTCCACGCTTCCGCATGGCCTTCTACGCGCGGGACACGCATCACTACAGCTTTTCGGAAGGATACCGATTCTATTCACCCGGTCACGGAATCATCTTCGCGATGACCCGCAGCATGGACCCGAAGCGATCGGTCGAACTCAGCAAGGCCCCCGTCCCCGCTCTCGTCGAGCGCAATTTCGTGCACCTTGACTTCCGGCTGAACACGCAGTCGGGGGAAGGCTGGCTCTTCGCCGACGGCAAGGAAGTTCGTCACTGGACCGATCTCGGCTATTCCGGCTCCGGCACAGCGCTGATCTTCTACAACTTCAAGAAGGAAACCCGCCTTGGCATCGCCAACCTCCGCGTCAGCCAATGGGACGGTCGCACCGCGCACGATCCGAAGCCAAGTACCGGCGATACTTCCTTCATTTTCAAGAACGGAGACAGCGTAGAGACCGATCAATTCACCTTCCGAGGCACCAATCTCACCTTTCGCTATCAAGGCTCCTGGCTGACCATCCCCGAAAGCCGTGTCACCCAGATCTTCCTCCCCGGCGCTCCTCAGACAGCCAAAGAGGAATCCGTCTGGATCCAATTCCAACGCGGCGACTGGATGCGGGCCCAACTCCTCGCCCTCACCGACACCACCGTCACCTGTCGCCACCCCTCCGGTCTGACAAAACACCAAACCATCCTTACCAATCTCCGCGGCCTCCACTTCTCTCAGCAGAAACCAGTAATGGACTTGTCGTGGTATTTGCCGACAATGTCGGCGCCTTCGGGCAAGCCATGAGACGGTTGGGAATTTTCATCCTGTTTGCGTCTGTGATCACGGTGTGGTCGCAGGACCAGATCCGTCTGCTTGATGGTTCGCGTTTGTTGGGGCAGTTCCTGGCTTATGGTACGAATGGGGTGAGCTGGGATTCACCGAACGCGCATGAGCCGTTCGAGATGCAGCCGGATTCGCTGCACAAGATTCATCTGGGACAGCGATACGGCAATGCGCCGGCGGGTTCCTACAATGCCCGTATCAGTTTCTTCAACGGGGATTCGCTGCTGGGCAGCGTGGTGTCGCTCGACAAGGAATCCATCATTTTCAATTCGTGGTTCGCAGGCGAGGTGCGTGGACCGCGGGAGTTGCTGAAATCGATCACGTTTTTCAATCATGGCGGGGCGATCCTGTATGTCGGGCCGAATGCCGTGGAGGAATGGCGCGCGAGCGGGCCGACGCCGTGGCGGCTCGAGAACGGTTTCTTGCACGGCGGACCGCAGGGCTTTCTGAGTCGGGACTTCAAGTGGCCGGAGAAGGGGAGGATCCAGTTTGAGATTTCCTGGGATGGGGCGTTCAACACGACCATGTCGTTTTGTTCGGCCAATCGACAGGCGTTCAGCTATTCGGCGGCGGGTTACCAATTGCGCCTGTCGATGGGCTTTGTGAATCTTTATCGCGGGAACGCGTTGCGCGGCATGACCACCCTCGGCAATGCCCGCACTCCGATCGGGACCGGTTTGTCCGCGGTGGAATACGAGGTGCGCTACGACGCGGAACGTTCGGTGATCGCCTTGCTGATGAACGGCAACCTGGTTCAGCGCTGGACGGATCCGGCGGGGTTCGATTCGTCGAATCCGGGGCTTTCGTTCATCAATCACAGTCAGGCCGTGCGCATCGGCAAGATCCGGGTGTCAGAGTGGGACGGTACCTTTGCGGAAGATGTTGCGGCGGTGTCGACGAACATCGTGGCACCGGTCTTGAGCCTGGTGAACAATGACCATTTCAGCGCTGATTTGCAGAAGATCGCGGATGGAAAGGTGATTTTGAAGTCCAGCGACATTGCACTGAATATCCCGGTCAGCCGCGTCAACAGCATCACCTTTCCCGTTCCCTATTTCGTCGATACCAACGCACCGCCCAAGTCCTTGCTGGCTCACCTGATGTCCAATGAGCGGCTCACTTTTGATGAGCTTAACTTTGAGCGTGGTGAGGGGCCGGCCAATAACGCACCGCCGGTTGACGTGGCCGGAACAGGCAGGACCACAGGGCACAGTTTTCTTTTTGGGCCTGTGAAATTGAACTCGGACTGGATCACCGAGTTGTCGTTCAACACTGGCAAGACCCCTCGGCCGTTTGTTACCGCGGGCGTCGGGCCGCAGGGATGGTTTGTGCTGCAATGATGGGGATTCGACAACTGCTGCCTGCCTTGTTGTTGTGCCTGGTGACCGCTTCGGCGGCGAAGACCAACGAGGTGGCTTTCGACCAGACGATGTATTTTCGCAACGGCGATTCGTTGCGCGGCCGTCTGGTTTCCATTGATCGCACGAACGGCATCGCCTGGAATCGGCCGGATTTGAAGAAGCCGGTTCGCTTCCGTGGGACCAACCTGACGGAAATCTTTCTCACCTCTCGTCCGGCAACGGCGCCGACCAACAAACAGGGATTGGCTGTGATTCAATTGGTGGGAGGGGATGAACTCGTTGCCAATCTCATTTCGATCACCAATGACAAGGTCACCTTGGAATCCGCTGACACGGGTCGCTTGGTCATTCCGCGTAGCCAAGTGGCCGGACTGCTGCCGCGTCCGCAGGATGATCGCGTGATCTTCGACCGGATCTTGGGGACGAATGACTGGACCCACGGGGACATGTCCGCCGTGCCGGGGGTGACGCTCGGGCGGTGGGAGTATCACAACGGATCGCTGCTGTCCGCCAGCGCCGCGTCGATCGCGCGCAATTTCGATTTGCCGAACGACATCCGGATGGATTTCGATGTCTATTGGCACAATCTCTATGGCGTCGCCATCGCGTTGCACACGGATTCACTGGAACCGATCAGTCTCAACGCCCGTGACGAGGAACCTGATTTTGCTCCCTTCTACAGTATGCTTCTGCGCAACAGCACGGTGGAGTTGCGCGTCGTGCCGAAGGAAGGGCCAATCCGGGGTCTGGGCCAACTCGTGTTGCCCGTGCCGCGCAATACCAATCATGCGACCTTCAGCATCTTTGCCAGCGAGAAGCGCAAGTCGGTTTCCCTGATGGCCAACGGCCGGCTCGTTCGCGAATGGATTGACCCGATGGGTTGGAGTGCGGGCGGCAAGGGCCTCCGCTTCGTCCACCAGGGCTACGGCAACATGCGCATCGCCAACCTGCGCATCACGCGTTGGGACGGCGCCCGGATGGTCCCGCAGACCATCTCGCCCCATCCTGAAGTCGACGTCGCCATGGTTGCCGATGGCCAGACCCGTGGCGGACGCATCACCGGCTTCACGAACGACACCTTTTACTTCAATACGGGCAACCAGGAGATGGCCGTACCGTTCGCGGAACTAAGTCACGTGACCTTCGCTCTGCGCAAGCGCAAGCCGATGAATCTCGGCACGAATCACGTGCGGGTGTTCTTCAACGGCCGCGGCCGTTTGAGCGGTCATCTGAAGTCCTGGAGTGAAAAGCAAACCCGCCTCGAGATTCCTGGTCTCGGTGAAGTTTCGCTGAGTTCAAATGCCTTGGGGCGGATCCAGTTTC
>JBMYQZ010000208.1:0-8432 GCA_049601855.1 Limisphaerales bacterium
TGATAGTCGGCGCGATCAGCTCGGTGTTGCTGAGCCCAAGGACAAAGAGACCTTTTTCAGCAACTAGAAACAGATTGGTGCCCGCCATGTAGGAATGCATCGCACCGGTGAGTTTTCCGTCCGGGTTGAAGCGAATGACCTTCTCTTTATCGAGGAAATTGTTGGCGGGATTGCCGTCAACCAAAGTCCCAACGGTGTTCATGACGAGGCCTTCCTCGCGATCAGTGATAAACACCCAGGCGTAGATAAGGCTGATCGGTTGCTCCTCGTTGTCGTTGGCGATCTTGCCGAAGTCGGGATGATCGTAATCGCTGGTCATGCGTTTGCGTAGCGGGTCGATGCCCAAGGTACTGGGAAGCGTCACGCTGGTGGCATACTTGGTCTTGAGGTAGGTCCGCTGCCCCAGCGGCGAAAAGGGTGCCGTCACGATGCGTTCGCTGAAACCCTTCTGGTCGATGTTCGCCACGTCGAAGACGCGGAAGCCGCCCTTGCCGTTGGCGGTGTAGAGGTATTCGCCGCGCAGGGTCAGATCGAGAATCTCTTCTGAGGGATGATGGTAGGCTTCCTTCAACTCCGTCTGATTCTCCAGGTGCTTCAGATGATTGTCCGGGTAGGCCAGCTTGTGCAGATGACTACCGATCGCGGCCTGCGGTTCTTCGCGTTCCGTCCAAACCACACCGTATAAGCCGTCGTGCCCGGCGCCAACGTAGGCGAAGCGGCCGAAGAAATTCACGGTCCCCGTGCCGAAGCCGATCAAGGAAGCCATCCAGGCGTTGTTGTCGTTCTTACGCGACAGATGACATTCCGTGCAGTTCTTGGTCGTACCGCGTCCGCTGGTCGTGTGCGGAAAGTGCGGATTGTAAGCCTGCCCACTGTAACCTTCGGCGCTGACGGTCTGCTGCTGAGAATAGACCCACTCGCGGTTCTGATTCTGCGAACCGACAACGACGGCACTTGACGAACGCAACACAGCAAGCCGATTGCTCTTCACGGTCGAGTCCAGCCCCAATTGGAACACGTCGTCGCGAACCACCTGCGGGTTGTAGGACGTGAAGTTGCGTGTGGTCATGCCCTCGAATTTGTTCAAGGCCGTGCGTTGGTTTGCCTTCATTGGCAGATGACAACCGAAGCAACTGGTCGCCCAGGAACTGTGGCAGATCTGGCAGGAGATGTTGCCATTGTCATGAGCGAGTGATTCGGGGCATTTGCTCTTTTCGGGAACGTCGCCCCAGGTCTTGCCGTCGCGACGAATAGTCTTGGCGTAGCGAGCCTTCTCGTTGTAACGCGGATGCTTCGGATTGATCGTGTCGATGGTTTGCGGCACTTCCCAACGCAGATCCTTCTGCATGCTCGACTGTTGGTAGAGCTTCTTGCCTTCCCACACAAATCGCGGACCAAAGGGAGTGACGGTTGCGCTGACATCCACGCCCTTGTCATTGGTCAGAAACTTCCCGCCGTTGCCGCTGCCGCGCAAGTTCGGACGGTCGTTCACAGTCCCGTGGCAATCGATGCATTCAATGGAAGTCGCAGCTCGGGGCTCACCGTAAAGCAGACCATCACCGTGGGAGTCGACCTTAAAGTGGCAATCCACGCAGTGCAGGCCGGCCTCGGCGTGGATGTCCTTGAGGTGAACGGCCTTGGCAAATTTGTGGGTGTCGTCATGGGGAATGAGATTGTCGTCGATATCACGCAGATTGCCTGCCCTATCCTTCTTGAACACCGCGCGAAAGACCCAGCCGTGGCCGTGATAGTCGGCGAACTGCGTTTCCTTCAGCTTCGGGTTTAGCTCGGCGACCTTCTCAAGGAAATCAAGATCACTCCAAAGTCCCCGGGCCGCCGCGGCGTTGGGATTCTTCATGATGCTGCGAACCATTTCCTCGTCGCTGGGATTCTTCTGTTTCGTGAATTCCTTGCGATCCTTCTGACCGCGGAAATGTGGATCATCGGCGAGCGGATTCTTGGCGTGCGGATACATGAACTCGGCATCGCTCTCCTGATCCCACCAGGTGTAGCCGAGGAAAGGATTCACGAAGAGATTACCCTGGTGCATGTGGCAGTTCATGCACTGGCTCGAAGGAATGGAACGCGTGAACTTGTGTTTGATCGGATGACCTCGCTCGTTCTTCCGGATGGCCGGGTCGGAACTGAAGCTCAATCCTTGGTGGCCATACTTGGAATACCAACCGGAGTTTGAAGGGGACCGATCATTCGCGTAGACGACGTGACAAGCGGTGCAGCCACTGGAGCGGTAATCGCCAGGGTGATTATTGCTCCCCATGAAATCCAGGAGCGGATCGTGAAGACGGGTCTTCTGGAGATTCAGGTAGACCGGATCAATGCGATTCAAAGTTCCCAAACCGCGCTCCGACAGGCGACGCAGCGGACGACCCGGTGGTTCAAAAGCATTCGGAATCCCGAGCTCCAGGGGTTTTTCCCCTCCCCGTTCGAAGATGCGCAGGATGTTGCTCGGCTGTCCGAGCACAAATCGTGGCAACGGATCGAGATAAGGGAGAATGCCGTAATTCTTCGTGAGATCGGACGTCACCTTGACCGGAATCATGTCGTCGCCGCGCAGCAAGTCGCGCGAGCCGTTCAGGCGAAGAGCCGTTCCGTCCGCAGCGTAGGCCTGGCCATAGCGCGGGTTCTTGTGCGGAAGACCGCCGTTGTTGTAGAGCGCGGCGCCCCACAGCATCGCGCCGTGTCGCATCATGCTATGGCCAACATCCTGCACTTCCTCGCGATGGCAGGTGCCGCAGGTTTCTTCCGCGACCCGCAGATCGCCCGGATTGATGAACTTGATAAACTCTTTGCCAAAATGATTGAGGATGGCCGCCGAGTCGTTGGGATTGGCTGTGCTCGGCCAAAGATGTTCCTGCTTATGGCTCTTGGGATGTACGTGGGCCTTGCGCATCGTAACGGCGGCGGGATTGCCACCATGACAATCGGTACAGCCCAGCACGACGTTGGGCGACTCGTGCATGGTGTGGGCGTCGGGCTGATGACAGACAACACAACCGGCGCTCTTGCGATCGGCGGCAGCCTTGGATTGATCGACGATATTGGGCGGGGGCAACGAGCCACCGGCGTTCGCACTTGCGCCAGGAGCATGGGTGTTCGGTCCGTGACCCGACTCGGCGGAGCCGGCATCAAGCGCCAGCAGCACGGACAAACTGAGCATTAGTCTCGTTTTCATTTCAAAAGGTGAGGGTCACGGCAATGAGGCCACTGTATAGGAAATCGTCAACTTTGCCCGCGTCACTCGGTGGTTGGAATCCGGGCACAGGATTCGGGTTGCGCCGATAGATGTCCTTGAAACCCTGACCGGGAAGCAGAACACCGAAACCGGCATTGATGATCACGTTATCGGTCAGCAAAGGACGGTAGAAAATCCCGAGGCTGAGGTCCCAGCCGATTTCCCGATCAACCTCGTCAACCAACAAGGCCGTTCGAATCGGATCGGTCTCGGCCATCCGCACATAATTGGCGTTGAGGAACGCGCGCAGTTTAGGCGTCACTTCCGCCTCCAGCCCAAGGCCGTAGAGATACAAGCCGGGATTCACGAAATTGGCCTGCCCGTGAACTTTGCTGGAACGAAGGTTGGGCACGAGGCTGTCACGTTGCTTGAAGTTGATGACCGTGCCACCGAGGTTGAAGCCCTGCCGCAGGTAATAGCTGAAGGGACCGCCAATGAAATTCGGATTATCGAGGATGGTGTCAAAGCCAGTGGCCTCATCATCTTCCGCCTTGCTGTCGCCGGAGGCGTAGACGAACGACGCCTTGTAGCGCAGCCAGTCTTGATCGTAGGAAAGTTCCAAAGCCGCGAACTGGCCATTGATATCCGCGGGCCGTCCGGCGAGTCCGTTGAACTCGTCTTTACCCCACGCCTGATAGAATTGATGTGAGATGTTGAGCCGACCGAGATGACCGTCGCCGCCCCAACCAAGGTAGTACGCGCGAACGTCATGCTGAACAACCGTGCCCAGCGGAGCGGGGCGAACGATCAATCCATTGCGATCGTAGAACAGATCCTCGTTGTCCAGGTTGGCATGGAAGTTGAGCATGGCCGTGTAACCCTTGGTCATGAAGTCCTGCCAATAGATGTTGGCGACCACCACCTGTTGGTTCCGACTGTCGAAGGAGTTCAACTCCGACAAGGTATCCTTCTCCCGCATGTAGAATCCGGCCACGTTGTAGTTGATGCGGTTGTTCCAATAATTGCCAAACAGGCGGAAGCCGGTGTTGAAATCGTTGAAGATGAATCCGCGGAAATCGCTGGTGAACAACTGGTTGCCGCCACGCAGGGCGATGAAGTCGTAGTTGTCCGAAAGATCGCCGATGTGGATTTCCGCAAAGGCTTCCTGCAAGGCCCAGTCATCTGCCGTTCGGGTGGTCGAACGTGAGCCGGTCAGGTCGGTGTCGGCGAACAACTGCCCGTTCAAGAGGGCATCGATGTCACCCGGATTCACCACCCCGCCATTGGCCGGCGGGATCAGGTTGTTTCCATCACCACCACCCAGAAAACCACGCGGATCCGGCGAGACGATCCCGGTCTCCTTCACCTCAAGGTAGTTGATGTTGAAGATTGGAGTCAGCTTGATTTCCCATTCCACCGGCTTGAATGCGAGTGCCTCGCCACGGAACAATCGAGCGGAAAGCGCGAGGTTGTTGTTCACGAACAGCTGTTCGCTACGGCCAAAGAACTCTGATTGCCCGGGCAACGCCGCGCTGATCATGCTGGGTGTGGGCACGCGGCGGGTCTCAAAGATGGTCTGCGAAAACCCGGTCAGATTGAGGAAGATATCCTGCCCGATGATCGGCAGGTCCCCCTTCAACACGCTCTGTCGATACCAATGAAACAACTCGGGCTTCTCGTAGCCGAACGGTTGTTCCTCCAAAAGCCCCCCCGTGTAACGACGCCACGGCATGAAGCCAACCTGGTATCGATCGTTCTTGGATTCCGTATCCACCGGCAGATCGATCGTGGGATCGCGGTGAAGACCGTAACTATGAAAATGCGTTTCCGCCGGCAGGTTGCGAATCGAATTCGGACGCGGCAAGGCCAGATCGCCTCGGACGGGCGCAAGTTCATCGGCTTGCGAGACGGAGCCCTCGGCGCGAGGGATCAACTGTTGAGAACGCAAGGGGCCGGTCGGATAATCCACCGTCTCAGGTCGACGTGGCGCCGGCGAGTCAAACTCGGTCGCTCCTGCGCGCACTCCCGGCCGAGGCAAAGCAAATTCCGCCGGGACGGGATCCAAGCCATACGTGGGCCGAAGATCAAATTGATAGGGAAAGTAACGGGTGGACGGTGTATTCGTTTTGAGGTGTGCCCCGGGATCCGGATTGAACACTTGGGGAGCCGTCGGTGCTGCTCCCGTTGAGACGTTCACGTTGAAGCGCGATATCGCTGGGGGTGGAGGCACGACGACGGTGTTTGGATCCGGATTGAATCGCGCGGGCGACAATGCCCCAGACGATTGAATACGCAGGTCGAAAAACCAGGCTTCCCGCCAGACCGGCTCTGGACGAATTGGCAGCCGGGTTCCCGAATCGGGATTGAATTCGGTGGGGGACGCAGGCGGCGGACCACCGGTTACCTCCTGCCCTTCTTTCACCCGATCTCGTTCCTCAAAAGCCTCTTGGCGCGCTTTTGCCGGATCATTGGTTTCCTTTTTTTGATCCGCCGAATGGCCACTGCAGGCCACACCAAGCCCCAACGCGAGGGTCAGACAACGTTGTTGCAGACAAGGGTGCGCAACTGCAGTCACGCGATTGTAACGTCTGCCGGGCATCAACCCCTCAATGAAACCGAATAAGCGAAGCTTTGCGCAAGACCATTTACCTCCCTTTACACGGACTTCGTGTCACTTCGACCAGGCAAAATCCGAGGGAGCAAGGTTCTGTTCGATCCAATAGTCGTCGGATACGAACCCATACGCCACAGGATTGAACTCGCCGACAAGGTCAACCTTGGCCCCGCGAGGAGGAATCTTTTTCTCCAATCCGGCGGCCCAATAGATGCCATTGATGACCAGACGACGCAGCGGCGCGTTGGCGAGATCAGCGGAAGATCCCATCGTCGTGGAGAAGACGCGGCCGGTGTTGCCGTTATCGGAATAGGTCTTGGTCCAAGCGATTGGCATCATGGGCGCATTCTTTTCTTTCACTGGCTGCGTGTCGCTGGGGCGCATGCCGTAGTTCAAATCGCTCTCATCGTATTCACCGGCACGGGCAACCACCTGTCCGAGCACCAGCGGCTTGCTGTCGCCGGGAAGCGGCAGATTCACGGTGTAAACATCGGTTGATCCCCAGATGCTGTTGCCCTTGATGCCGCGCAGGACCGGATGCTTCTTTGTTTCCGGCGCAATCACCCCCCGAGTGGACTCATGCTTGTGGTGTCCGTGATGGGCCACCCACATTTCGCCGATGATGTATTTGCCGAAACCGCCCGCCCACTTCTTGTTGGAGCCGTAATAGCCGTCGCCATGACGCCCGTAAGGCCCCCATTGTTCGTCGGTGAACTGCGGCTGCGGCCCCGCCTTGTCCGGATTGCGTTTCGCCATGCGCGCCCATTGGCGCATTGGGACATGTACCTCGGTCTTCGGCGCGAAGGCATGTGTCGAAGTGCGCAAGCCGACAATCGGTTTGCCGGTCTTCACGTAGTCATCGATGTGCTTCATCTGCGAATCGGGCAGGATCCGCCAGCGCGTGAAGACCACCATCAGGTCCGCGTCCTTCAGCGTGTCGAGTCCAGGAATATTGTCACGCACCCGGGGATTGATCATACCCGTCTGAGGATCAATGGCGAAGAGCACCGTGCACCTGAAGCCATGATGTTTCGCGAGAATCCTGCCGATCTGCGTCAGCGCCTGTTCCGAGCGGTATTCCTCGTCGCCGGACACGAGCACGACATGTTTCCCTTGGCCGGGACCTTGCTGACCTTCATAGACGACGCGGTCAGATGCATGAGTGAAAAGAGTAACGGAAAGGAAAGAAAGGATGGCAACGAATCGGTTCTTCATGGCAATGCCCCGACGATAACCATGGCCCCGGTTCTCGACCAATGAATTCTCCACATCTACCTTTGGGCGTGCTCTCGCTCCGAATCGCCCTGTTCAGCGCCCTGACGATCCTTACCGTATCCGCCGAGGATCTCGCGAAACAGATTCGACAAATGGGCGGACAGGTGTTCACAAACAGGAACGGCACGATCAAGGAAATCAACCTGAACGGACATCCCGGCGTGACCTTGGACCTGCTCCAGCAGATCGGCAAACTGCCCGAACTGACGGATCTTTCATTGGAAAAAACTCCGGTGACCGACGAGGGACTCGCCGCCTTGAGTTCATTGCCCAAGCTGGAGTGGTTGAATCTTTTCCGCACCCGGATCACGGATCAAGGCGGAGCCCATCTTGCGAAGATCAAATCGCTCACCGACCTGCCCGTCGGCAGCACGCAGATCACGGACAACGGACTGAAGCACCTCAGCCAATTGCCAAACCTCGAGTATCTCGGCCTTCGAGCCAACGTGATCACCGATCAGGCACTGACCAACCTCCATTCCCTCACTAATCTAACCGCGCTGCATCTCGGGGAAACCAAGGTGACGGACCAGGGGCTGCCAGCCGTCAGCAAACTGTCAGCACTGGAAAAGCTCTGGCTGCACGACACCGAGGTAAGCGACGCCGGGCTCAAGCCATTGGCCAAACTGAAGAATCTCCGACAACTGCTCATCTACAAATCCGCCGTGACCGCAACCGGTTATCGTCAGTTGCACGAGGCACTACCCGATTGCTTCATCCTTTACCGGGTCGAATGAGTTCCGTGAGTTTCCTTGTTGGCATCGGGCCGGACACCTACCTTCCGGCAATGAAATCCATCCTCGCGCTGTTTGCCCTCTCGCTACTTTCGCTCTCCGCGCAGGTTGACCAAGGCCCCAAACTCAAGGTCCCCAAGTACATTGCCAAAGTTCCGGAACGCTCCGACTTCGTCGGCGAATGGCTCCGCCAGGACGGCACTTACAAACTCACCGTAGCGATCGACAAGGGTGGAGACGTCACGGCGAATTACTTCAATCCCAAGCCGATCAAAGTCGAATCAGCAACCTTCACCGGCGAAGGACAAAAAACGATTCTGACGATCGTTCTCCGCGACGAAGGTTACCCCGGTTCCACCTACCAACTCGGCTACAACTCATCCTACCTCATTCTCGCCGGAAAATACCTCATGCCACAACAGAAACAGCAGCATGATGTCTACTTCACGGTGGCCAAACCGGATGTCAAAAAATAGCGGGAACCTACTTCAAAGCCACATTCGTCGGTTTACGAACATGCAGCATGATGGGCGGTGAGCAGAGGCCTTTTTCGGGATCGAGCTTGATGTGGAAGAGGCGGCTGGTATCCGGAACCCACTTGTCGGCGGTGATGAAG
>JBMYQZ010000209.1:0-8431 GCA_049601855.1 Limisphaerales bacterium
CGAATCGGAGCGCTGGTAGATCGAGTTGTCCGAGACCGCCAGCGAGGCGAAGGTCTTTTCGCCCAACTCGCTCTCTCCAAGGACCTTGTAAGTCTTCCCCGGCTTGATCACCACGGTCTTGCCTGATTCGCTGTGGACATAAATTTTTCCATCAGCGTAGGTCGGCGAGGCCGAATAACCACCACCAATACGCTCGTTCCAATTTTCCTGTCCCGTCTTGGCATCCAAACAGGTAGCTATCCCGTTGTCCGCAATCACGTAGATCTCGTTGCCCACCACGATGAAAGAAGGCGTCTTGGAAATACCCCTGCTTGACCGCCAGCGAATATGACTGTCGGTCACATCCCCTTTCCCGGTCGGGTCAATCGCGAGCAACTTTGCCTGATTGAAGCCCGTGCCAACATAAACCAGCCCATGGGCGTAGACCGGACGCGGCACGACAGAATAACCTTGGTCGTAATCACACTCCCAAATGATCGCACCATCGTCCGGATTCAGTGCGTAAACCACCCCGCTGCCCGGCGTGATCACCTGGCGCTTCCCCTTCACCTCGATGAGCAACGGTGTGCAGAACGAAAACTTTCGGCTCGCACCCGAACGACGCGAACGCTTCCAGATCACCTTGCCGGTCTTCGTGGACAAGGCCACCACGAACGGATTCTTGGAGCCGTCGCAACTGAAGATCAGCTTGTCGTCCACGACGATCGGTGAACCGCCATTGCCGTGCACCGGCGGATAGTCGAACGAATTCTGCTTCCAGAGGACTTTGCCCTTCAGGTCCAGACAGGCCGTTCCGTTCGGTCCGAAATGCACATACACCCGACCATCCTTGGCAATCGGGGTGGCGCTGGCGTGACTGTTCTTCTTGTGCTTCTTGTTGTTGCGCGCCGTGAAGAGTTCCGTCGACCAGAGCTGCTTCCCGTCTTTCTCGCCGAACGCCACCGTCCGTAGCGAAAGCCCTCCGTCCACTGAGACCGCCGAGGTCAGGATCAATTTGCCATCCACCAGAATGGGCGAAGACCAACCCTCACCATCCACTCGCGCCCGCCAGACCACATTCTCGGATTTACCCCATTTGGCGGGAAGATTCTTGGCAAAGGCATGTCCCTGCCCGGTCGGGCCGCGGAACTCGGGCCAGTCGCCGGCTTGCAGGGCGAAAGCGCTCAGGAGAGCAGATAGAGTGAGGATCGATTTCATAGATTGCGGGATTGGATAAAGAAACGAAGCAACGAATTCATTCACTTCTGTTTCTTGCGGTTTTTCTTCTTACCTTTGTTCTTTTGCTTGTTCTTATTGCGATTGCGGCCCTGGTGTTCGTGGGCTTCCAATTCGGTCTGCTGCCCCTTGTCCCCTTGCATTTTCATCCAGTCATCCAGATGCGCGCGCAACTCGGACTTGATCTGCGCGAACTTCGGATCGTCCGCGAGATTCTTCCACTCGAAGCGATCTTTCGTGACATCATAGAGTTCCTCGGCCGGACGGTGCTGATAGCGGCGCACCCGCTCCGCCGCCAACTTGTCACCCGCTTCCGCGGCCTTGACCCACGACTGAAACTCCTTCGACCTCATGGCCGCGTTGCGGAACGGAATCTCCGGCGTAAAATTCCAGATGTACTTGAATTGCCGATTGCGAACCGAACGGATACCAAAGGTCGGCGAGCCATTGATGATTCCTTTGGTCGTCATGATTCCGTAGACCAATTCCTTGTGTGCGTCCTTCTTCCCGGTCAGCACGGGGACAAAACTTTTCCCATCGAGCACGTTGGCCGGTTTGCCTCCAGCGGCCGCAACAAAGGTCGGCAACACATCCACGTATTCCACCATCGCATCCGTGGTCACACCCGCCTTCACCTGACCGGGCCAACGAACCACCATCGCGCTCTGCAATCCAGTGTCGTAACAGGTCCACTTCCCGAACGGCAGACTTGCCCCTTGCTCGCTCACCACCATCACCATCGTATCGTCGGCCAGCCCGTGTTTGTCCAAGAGTTTGAGTAATTGTCCCACCTGCCAATCGTAGTAGGTAATCTCGGCGAGATAGCGGGACATACCTTCCCTCGTCTCGGGCGTATCGACGAGGTAAGGCGGCAGTTTGATCTTGTCCACCGGGTAACGAGACTTGTCGCCCTTGTTCCACGGCGTGTGAGGTTCGTTGGAACAGGCAAACAGACAGAACGGTTTCTCCGACTCCTTGCATTCGGAGAACATCTTGTCGATTGCGTCCAGATCCGGATTCTTGGCCTTCACGGTGTATTCGAAGGGGAACACTTCTTTCGGTGCGATATGCGTCTTCCCACTCAGGGCCACGCGATAGCCGAGGCGCTTCAGGTAGTGCACCACACTCTTTGTGCCGTCCTTCGCAAATGTATGATTCGGGTACGCCCCGCTCTTCACCGGATACAACCCCGTATAAATATTGTGCCGTGTTGGAGAACACATCGGCGCCGCCTGAAAGCAACGTGTAAACCGCATCCCCTGCTTTGCCAGCTTATCGATATTCGGCGTGTGCGCCTGCCCCCCGTAGCAACCGATATCCCGATGCGTCATGTCGTCCGCGATCACGAATAGGAAATTTGGCTTATCGTTGGCGCTCGCGCTCAGCGCTAAGCAGAGAGTCAGCAGACACAAAAATCTCATGCGCGGGAGGATTGGGGGAGAGGTATCACGTGTCGACTGAAATTCGATTCCGTTGTAAACCGCCCCTCATGTCCACGGCCAAGATCGACAAGTACATTGCCGGGAGAGCAGAGTGGGCGCACCCACTCTTGACGAGAATCCGGAGTGCCATCATTGAGGCCAACTCCAAGATTATCGAAGACTGGAAATGGGGCGGCCCGGCATTCACGCATCACGGCATTGTCTGCATGCTCTGGGGCTTCAAGGCGCATGTCTCGATCACCTTCTACCACGGTGCCCTGCTGGTGGACAAAACGGACAAGTTCGATCCGACCGATGACGAGAATCGGCACAATCGGGCCATGCGCTTCGAAGCCGGTGACAAGATTCCCACGGCCGAAATCACCAAGCTCATCAAGCTCGCCTGCAAAAACAACGAACAAGGCGTCGCGCCGCCCAAGAAGAAGGCCGTCAGGAAAGAGGCCAGTATCTCCGCTGATATCGTCAAGGAACTGAAAAAGAACAAGCAGGCCGGAAAGTTCTTCGATTCACTCGCGCCCAGCTATCAGCGGCTCCACACCGAATGGATCGACAGCGCGAGACGGGAAGAGACGAAGAGGAATCGTATCGACCGCGCGCTGAAGCGGCTGGCAGGAGGACACAAGCAGCCGTATTGCTGATCAATCAAGATTGGCAGCTTTGGACTTCGCGGTCTCGTAGTCCTCGGCCGTGTCAATTTCCACCCAGTCCGTCGATACCTCGAACTGACACTCCACGTCGTGATCGAGAAAGAAAACGCTCATCAGGTGCTCCCAGTTCAACAACAGGTTGGACTCATCCGCAAAGAACTGGTGACTCAGTCCGAGGAGACCCAGCCGATGTTCTTCGCTGAAACGGAGCATGCCAAAGGCCTCTCCGACAAAGCGGTACTCGGCCAGTTCTTCCTCAGTTACGGCACGTTTCTCGACGGTTTTGCGAACCATGTTAGATTCGTCAACCAAGGCCTTGGCGCACTCAATATCATCGAGGCTGGCCTCACCAACGATCACGCCGCTGGACTGTTCACCCTCCAGAAAGGCTTTCAGAACGCGGGGCGCATAGACCAGGTCACCGTCAAAGACGACGACGGGACCGCTCGCCGCCTCAATTCCCATAAAGAACGAGTAACCATTGCCCTTAGTCTCATACTCGTCGTTTGAGATGATCTTGATATCCAGCCCCGTGCCGACCACCCGGGCGGCTTCGATGACCTTCTCCTTGCGATATCCAACCACCAACACCACCTTGCGAATGCCCAGCTGTTTGAAGGCACGCAGGTGGCGATGCAGGATGATCTTGTCCCCCACCGGCAGGAGGCACTTGGGGTCTTCCGTGACAGAACTGATGCGGCTGCCGTAACCGGCAAGCAACACCACCGCGGTGTAATCAGAGGTTTTCATTGATTTACCCAAATTCGGCTGTAGGTGCGTTTGATCGGCTTGTCCGTGATGCCCGCGAAGTAGTCTTCCAACGACACGGCATCCGGCCCGTCGACAAACGCGGTGCGACCATGAAAGATCTGTTTGTCGTTGATCACCGCGGTTTCACCGGGCTCGAACCGGTGGCGAAATTGTAAATTCGGATTATCCATCACTGCATCAAGTTGATCCATCGCATTCACGGACTCTTCGCTGAGCGGCTCATTCTGTTTAACTGCCGCCTCCTCGATGTAGTTGCGGAGGTAACGCCAGACCATCTCGCCGTTGGCGATCTTGATGATCGGCTCGTGATAGAAGCGGTCCTTGTAGATACCCTTGTATTCCCACACCAGGTCGCGATTGAGCAGATCCAAGGTGGCAGGCGAATTGGCGCGGAGATCTTCGAAGACGGAGTAGCCGTTCAGCAGAACGCTCTCGCCGCCGTCGGCGGCAGGCGCAATGCAGCTGAGGAGAAAGTAGTCGTAGCCTTCCTTCAGGTTCACGCCATCGGTGTGGAAGGAACCGCCTTGATTGGTCTGTGAATAACGGGCGCCCTGCTCCATCTTGCCCCCACGATCCGTGATGATGTAGAGCCGGTCCCCCTGCTCGTTCTGCGCGAGGGTGGTACCCATAAGATTTCCAAGGATCCAAGGCACAGCGATCTGTTGCTGCAGCGAGATTCCCTCGACCGGTTTCACCACGGCGAGACGAACGCCCGACTTGAGTTGTTCGCGTTCCAAGCGCTCAACTTCACCGGCGCACAACGGGAGCGCCTCCCGCGTGGCTTCGATCGCCTCAATGTCCTGCACCGTACTGAGTCGCTCGAACAGGTCATAATTCCCAAGAAAACCACGCATTTCATCCTGCGCATCTCCGTTCAGGGTGAAGAACACCCGTCCCGGATCGAGCGAAGCCGTCCAAGCCTCCATCCCTTCCTGCAATTCAAATTCCGTCACTGCTGACATGTCCTGCTTCCTCTACACGAAACGCGTCGACCTGCGGAAGCCTATTCAGTCTGATCTTGCTCCATATGTTGCTGAAGTTCCTTCACGGAATGTTCCTCGGCCACGATGAACCCCCAACCGATGAAGCCGAACACGAATTCCCGCCCCCGCCGGATCAAAGCGTAAGCCACGCCCAGTTCCTCCGGGAGGCCGAAGAGTTTGAACAGGAACACGACCCCGATCTCCTGCACTCCCATCGATCCCGGCGAAAACATTCCGATTGCCTTGGCCACCGCGATGAAGGCCTCCAATGCGATCGCCTGCTGCCAATCCAAGGGCACACCGAGCAGATAGGCCACCAGAAAAATCTCCAAGGTATCCGCCATCCACCCGACGAAGAAAACCAGGGTCGTCGCGAAGAAGCGCGGTTTCTCTTGTCGGTAAAACTGACGAACGCCGTCGTCCATCTTTTCGAATTCCGATCGCCGTTTGTCCAAGGCAGCGATACGGACTCCAATCCTTCGCAGGCCGTTGAGCCACATGATCAGAAAGCCTCTCTGCTGCATCCACAGCAAAAACGCGATACCGCCGAAGGCCAGGCAAGCCACGGTCATCATCCCCTGCTTGGCCGGCGAACCCACCGGCAGGTATGGCAAAGCTGCCACGGCGCCCACCGCAATGAAGATCACCATCGCCAAAGTTTGGCAGGACTTGGACACCACCGCCGCGGAACCGCTCACCGTGTGCGAGACGCCGCGTTTGTGCAGCAGATAAACCTTCACCGCCTCGCCACCGACATAGGCAGTCGGCAAAATGTAGTTGATGGCCTCACCCGCCCACCTGATCCGCAACATCCCTGGATAGGCGATCCCAGTCTTGTGCCGGCCGAAGGAAATGACCCAGCCGAGAGCATCGATCATGTAGACTACGAGGAACGGAAAGGGAACCAGCACTGCCGCCCATCCCAGACGCGCGACATTCGCCCAGACCTTTTGCGGCCCGATGCTGTAAAGCATCCAGGCAAAGATTCCAAGGCCGAGCAGGAACGCGATCCAGCGCCAGGGCACCTTCATCGCTTACGCCCCATCAGCTGAACGCCCAAAGCTGCCAACCAGAAAACATGGACACCGATGCCTACCGCCCAAAGAAACAAGGGAAGTTGGTTGGCCACCGCCATGATCACCAACACCACTGAGAAGTCGCGATTGGTCATCTTGTCGATCAGCTTATGTAGCGCCGCATTGTCCTCCGAAGCCGGCAGCGTCATCCCGCGAATGACAACGGCAAACGAAACGCACACGCCAACCGCGGCACTAATCGCCAGTTCCTTGACCGGCGCATCAACGCCCATCCGCCACAAACCCACTCCAATGCCCACGAAAACGGCAATATGCACGACCTGATCCCCAACGATATCCAACCACTTACCGATCGCACTTTCCTTGAAGGCAATACGCGCGATGTCGCCGTCCACGCAGTCGATCGCTGCAGAGAATTGCAGGAGGATCGCCCCGATCACACCCGGCCAATATCCTCCCTGCGCAAAATACCATCCTGCCACCACGCCAACGCAGATCGCGAATACCGACACCTGATTGGGCGACACGTTCGTGTGATAGACCAGCAGTTTCGACAGCAATCTTCCTAACGGCCGATTGAACCAAGTATCGACCAAGCCATCGGTGGAACTCCCCAAGCCAGACCAAAGTTCCGCCTGCGCCCACTTGACGTCCGTGTCGTCGGTGATGCGCACCGCGACACCGGATGCTTTCACGCGAGTCAGGTCCGTCATCACGGCATTCAATTCCGTCAATGCCCCAGCCTCGACAACGCCCGCCTCCAGTGCTTGGCCACCCGCTGAAAACAGACGACCGCCGTCTTGAATCAATCGAGTCACATCGTCTTTCTGCAGAAGCACATTTCCCGCAACCACCAGCGTCGGTGCGGTCAGTTCCGACAGTTCATCAACCCTGGCCACCTGATGACCATGAGCTTTCGCCCGCGGTGTATCCGCGGAGCTTTCCCCCACAATCGTAACCTTTTCGCACCCTCCACGGAACAACGCCACAACCTGCCGATCCAATAGCGAAACACCCGCAATGCGCGGAGATTGATCGGACCGACTTAAGATCACGGCGTCCATGAACGGCCGTTTATCTAGTGCATGCAGCCCGTCCAAACAATCTTTTGCATTGCTCCCGAATTCTCACTTTTCCTACCTCCGGAAACCCGTCATGCTCAACGGTTCGTGACGAAAACACAGCAATTTCGCGAAATGCTGCGCTCAGACAGCCTCGAATTTATCATGGAGGCGCACAACGGTCTGAGTGCGAAGATCGTGCAAGAAACGGGTTTCAAAGGCATTTGGGCCAGCGGACTCTCCATCTCCGCCGCGCTCGGAGTTCGCGACAACAACGAGGCCAGTTGGACGCAGGTGCTGGAGGTCTGCGAGTTCATGTCGGACGCCACAGACGTCCCGATCCTCCTCGACGGCGACACCGGCTACGGCAATTTCAACAACATGCGCCGGCTCGTCCACAAGCTCGAGCAACGCGGCGTCGCGGCCGTCTGCATCGAGGACAAGCTCTTTCCCAAGACCAATTCGTTCATCAACGGCGACAAGCAACCGCTCGCTGACATCGACGAATTTGCGGGCAAGATCAAGGCCGCCAAAGACGGTCAATCCGATCCGAATTTCTCCGTCGTCGCCCGACTCGAAGCGTTCATCGCCGGCTGGGGTTTGGACGAAATGCTGCGCCGCGGCGAGGCCTACCACAATGCCGGCGCCGACGCCCTGCTCGTTCACAGCAAAAAGTCCACGCCTGACCAGATCATCGCCTTCGCCGAGGCGTGGGACAACCGCTGCCCGCTCGTGATCGTCCCCACGATGTATTACAGCACGCCGGTTGAGATTTTTGAAAAAGCCGGTATCAGCCTCGTCATCTGGGCCAACCACAACGTGCGCTCCGCCATCAACGCCATGCGTGAGACTTCACGCCGCATTTTTGAGGAACGTTCCCTCACCAATGTTGAGGACGAGGTGGTCTCCGTAAAAGAAGTCTTCCGTCTGCAAAACGCCGCCGAACTCGCGGAGGCAGAGGAACGTTATCTTCCCCAACGCAGCGGCACCGGCGCCATCGTCATGGCTGCCACCCGCGGCGACGAACTCCACGACCTGACAGCCGAGAAACCCAAGACGATGGTGGAAGTCAATGGCCACCCCATTCTGCATCGCCTGGTCGATCAATTTCGCAAAGAACAGATCAAGGACATCACCGTCGTTCGCGGATATGGGAAGGAACATGTCAACGCGCCCGACGTCAAGTTCGTGGACAATGAACGGTTCGAATCCACTGGCGAACTAGGGCGTGTTCGAAAACTTGAAAAAGCCAAAGATCGGGCTTGTACAAATTCC
>JBMYQZ010000210.1:0-8414 GCA_049601855.1 Limisphaerales bacterium
CGAATCCGTCGATCTCCGCCTTGAGAGCCGCCCAATGCTCGGAGGGCAACCCCTGTCCGATCAGCGCGTCGATCTGTTCGTTGGCGTGCTTGATGCGATTGGCGAAGTAGTCTTCCTGCTCAACCAGTTTGAACTGCCAGAGCATCACGCGGGAAAGCTGCGTGATGAATTCGGTGAGCGGTTCCTGCGGGATCTTTTCCTCCAGGCGCAGGCGGTCCAGGGCGATTTGGAAATCCTTGTTGAAATTCTTCATCGCCTTCATGTCCTCCAGTTCGGTCAGACAGGTGGCGCGAATTTCCAGTTCGGCGTGGCGGGCCTGCAGGAGGGCGGCTTTGAAGGAGGCGACAGTGTCCATCAGAGTTTGTTGAGTTCCTCCAGTTCGTCGGCAGCGGTGGCCAGCAGCTTACGGGTCTGCGGAAGGTTCTGAACGATCTTGGAAACCGGTGCCGACTTTGTTTGCGCTTTCGGACTGTCGGATTTGGCCTTGGCCTGTGAGGCTGCGGAGAAGGCCGCCGCAGCGCCCACTGCTTCCTCACCCGACGATGTTGCTTCTTGGGCGGCTTCCTTGTCGGCCTGACGTTTGCGATCGAGATAACTCATGGGACGAATTGGCGGAGGGTTGGACGCCGCGAAATCTGCCCCGAAAACTGTTCAAGGGATGATTCGTTGACAAGGAAAAACCGGTAATCAGTGACGAGAGGAGACCGATTACCGGCTTCTGACTACTGATTGCTGGAATCCAGGAACTCACGCACGCGCAGCCAATCTTCGAGCCGATCGGGCCAGGTGGTGACGGGTTGCTTGGTGCGGCGCAGTCCGTAGCCGTGGCCGCCCTGATCATAAATGTGCAGATCGGCGGGAATCTTCAGCTTCCGCAAGGCGAGGAACATCGCGATGCTGGCTTCGCATTCGATCGGGTCATCCATGGCGTGGGCGAAGAACATCGGAGGCGTGCCTTTCGTGACGGTGAAGTAATTCTTCAACTCCGTGGTGCCGGACTGGTTCAACCAGGCGGGGTAGATGAGGCAGGCGAAGTTCGGTCGGGGGGAGACTTGGTCCACCTTGTCGATCGCCTGGTATTCGCGTTTCTGAAAGCGGGTCGAAGTGAGTGCGGAAAGATTGCCGCCGGCGCTGAAGCCGAGGATGCCGATGCGGTTCGGATCGATCTTCCATTTCTTCGCGTGGGAACGCACGAGGCTCATGGCGCGTTGGGCGTCCTTCAATGGTGTCTGCCACTTGGTGTCCTTGTCACCCCGCATGGGCACGCGGTATTTCAAGACGATGCCGGTGACGCCGAGCGTGTTCAACCAGTCGGCCACCTCTGTGCCTTCCAGATCCAGCGCTAGGATGTTGTAGCCACCACCCGGACAAATCACCACGGCCGCGCCGGTGTCCTTCGCCTTCTTCGGGCGATAAACGGACAGGGTCGGTTCTGATACGCCGCCCAGACGGATCAGGCGTTTGCCACCAACCTTGTTGGAACTCGGCTTGGTAACATCTTTCTCGGGTCCCGGTACCTGCGTTCCCGGTGGCTTGCCGGGCCAGACCTTGAGGACCAAGTCAGGTTCGCGGGCGTTCATGGTGACGGCGGCAAGAGCAAGGAAGAGAACGAGGGCATTTTTCATTTCGCGTTTGAGAAACGAAAACCTGCGGGTGAGCGGACCACGAGGCCAGATCAAATATCACCAAGGCACCCAACACCACGAGGCGGCGAATCCCAGCATCCCGGAGATCAGCCCGAAAGAGGAGTGCGAGCGGGCGGGATGATCTTCCGGAAACGGTTGCTGATAAGCCAAGGTGAAGAAGCTGTTAAAGATGGCCATCGCTCCGAAGTACAGACCGAAGAATGGGATCCACGCCTTGATCCCGTAGTCGCGGGCCCGGTCGGCAGCGATGATCATTCGGATCTCGTCGCTTTGTTTCGCGTCGGTCGGCTTGTGAACGGTCACGAGCCTGTGGAATTCCTGATCGACGGTTGGTTTCATGGGTTTACCACATTATCGACATGTTGATCAGCTGCAACTCGATGTGAAAGAAGCAGTATCCGAAAGAGCCGACGAGCACGGCGTTGTAGAGGATGAAACTCGAACTGAGGAGATTCACCGTCACCCGCTCACGATACTCTGCCCGCGTGCGCACGGACTCCGTCCAATCCCCCAGCGCCTCGGCCAGTGGCCGACCGGATGACCGGGCGGCGTTCATGCGAAAATAGAAATCGTCGTCCAGTTCGACCGTCTTCAGTGCCGCCAGCATGCCCGCGTCGGCGATCTTCCCCATGATCCGATCGCGCACGGGGCCGACCCAGGTGATTGTCGCCCTGATCACGAACATGCCGGCCACCACCGGGATTGGCAGTCAGGTCAGGAACTCAATGCCGGCGGCGTTGTTCGGACCGAAGTCGGTATCGACCATCAGCATTCCCAGGTGCATGTCCCCGATGACCTTCGCCAACCAGACCGCCAGGCCGCAGGTGAACACCAGCACCATCAGCGGATAAAACGTCGCCGTCTTCAACTTGTCCTACAGGATGCCGATCCGGTTGTAGTAGTTGGCCAGCAGCAACATCATTCCGGGGACATCGTTCGAGGCCTCGCCAACCTGCAGCATCCGCCGATAGAAGGCCGGCAGATTTCGTTTTTCGATCGCCTTGCCTAAAGGCGTGCCGCCGGCGAGGTCCTGCTCCAAGGCGGTCAGTTCGGTCTTCAGGCGTCCTGCGGACATGTCCCGGCACAACTGACGCAAGGCGCCTTCCAAGGGGCGCCCGTTGCGGATGATCCCCGCCAGCTGTTGATTGACGAAGGCGAGGTCCGCGAGTTTCACGGCGCCTGAAAGTTCTTCAGTTGTTTCTTCTCGAGTATGCGCAAGCTCTTGCCGAGATGCGCGACCGTGGTGGTGTTCAACATCAGGTAGCCGCTCATGGTGGCTGCCACGACGAAGACCAGAAAGGTGGCGAAGCCCCGCCGCCGTTGTTTGGACGCGCGAATCTTCATGAGCCCTGGGGTTGCACGGCGAGAAAGGAAAACAGTGGTCGCATGCTGGCGCCACGACCATTGGGTTTGAGTTCGAGTTCCCAGCGCCAGACGGTCAAGTCGCCACGCGCTTCCTTCACCAGCTGGCTGGCGACGACATCGGTCTGGAGAATCATTTCGCGGGAACCGTCGGCCAAACGCCGCGCGATCGTGGCGTCTTTGAATTCGTAGATGATCTTCCCTTCAGTCTGTGGGATCTCGATGATCGTTTCCTTCACGATGACCGGACCGACAGCTGAGCGGATGTCCTTGCGCCACTGTTCGCCGGTGTTCATGGCGGTCACGATGTCCTGCGCGACAGCGCGATTTCGATTGGTACCGTTGATGACGGCGAAGAGCGATTTCACGGCGACGTTGCCGATCACGATCAGGCCGGCGATGTAGACGAGGCATTGCACGAGACTGATGCCGCGTCGCTGCGAATGTTTCGAGGAGACTTTCATTGGAGCACTACCTCCCGTTTCACTTCCGAGCCGTGACTGCGTTTATCCGGTCGCCAGGTCAAAGTCAGCTGGTTGCCATTGCGGGCGATGGTGAACTTGCCCGGCGGAAGATTCTCGGCGGATCGGGCCTTGATTGCGTATTCCTTCGAACCTTCCTTGAGCGAAGTCCCGGCACCGGCCACGAGAATCTCCATCTCCCCGTCCACGATCTGCATCGCGATCGCGCGATAGTAGTAATTGCGAATGATGCGTTGCTCGTTGAGCCAGGAGTGCGTGATCGGTGCCACCACGAGCAACACCAGGGCCATGGCGATGGCAAAATCAGCGGCCAGGATTGCTGCCCGACTTTGAAAGGTGGAACGCTTTAGCTTCACGCTGGTTGTTTCGACGCTCCTCGGCGTTTGCTGGCACGCTTCAGCCCGTGCCGGTGACCCTTTGGATTTCGGCTTCGCTTGTAACCCCTTGCTCGACCAAAGTGAAGGCCTGTTTGCTCAGGGATCCGCCGGAGGGCTCGACAATGGACGGCCCGGATTTACGCAAATTGTCGCGTAAATGATCGTCCACCTTTACCCACTCGCTGATCGGCACGCGCCCGCGAAATCCGGTATCCAGGCAGTCTGCACAGCCTTTTCCGGCGCATGATTCGCAGAAACTCCGGACCAATCGTTGGTTGATCACCAGCGAAACCGAACTTGCCACCGTGAACGGATCCGGAACCATCGTCCATAATCGCTCGAACACACCGCGACACGAGCCAGCGTGCAGGGTGGAAATCACCAAGTGTCCGGTCAACGCCGTGCGCACGGCAATCTGCGCGGTTTCATCGTCGCGTACTTCACCGAGTACCAAGACCTGCGGATCCTGTCGCAAGAGGTGCCGGGCTGCCTTCGGGTAGTCCAAACCCTGCGCCTCGTTGACCTCCGTCTGCATCACGCCGGAGATCACCTGTTCGACCGGATCTTCGATTGTGATGATGTGTCGATCACCCGAACTCATCAGCTCATTGATGCACGCGTAGATCGTCGTGGTCTTGCCGCCACCCGCCGGGCCGGTCAGCAGGAGCAAGCCTGCCGGTTGTGCGAGCAGATGCCGTAACTGTTCCGCCACTCCGCTCGTATGGTTCAGTGCGTCGAGAGTTGGGACTTCCGTTTGTTGGAACAGTCGCAGGACGATCTTTTCTCCGGTGACCGTTGGATAGGTCGCCACGCGAATGTCCTTCCTTGCCTTCACTTCATCCTTTGGAATCCGTCCGTCTTGCGGAACGGCATCCTGCCAGGTCTGAAGTTTGGCGAGATACTTGATGCGTCCCCGAATGCGTTCCGCGAGCTCCCCTTCGAAATCCTCCACCTTCGCCAACAACCCATCCATCCGAAACATCACGTTGAGTCCGGTGGGAGTCGTCTGCAGATGAACGTCGCTCGCCCCCACCGTTTCCGCCCGCTTGATCAGGGCATCGACAGTCTTCGGCGCATCCGTTGGGGCAGGGGAATCCACATCGGAAGCATGCCCCTTGTCGCGCGGAAATCCAAGAACGGGTGCGACCAACGGACTCGCAGGTTCGTCCTTCCAACGGATGTGGAAGTACGCCCAACCAGCAATGGAGGGACGAGCTTGCGAGTCCGCGCGTGATCAGTCCTGAAGACTCTCGAGCACTTCCGGATCGCGCACGTCGACCCAACGGCCGCCGATCTCGAGACCCGCGATTGCGTGCTTGTTCTCAACCAGCGCGGTGATGGCGTCCGTGAGTTCGTACTCGCCGCGGGGGGATTTCTCCAGCTTGGCGGTGAATTCGAAGAGGACGTTGTTGAAGATGTAGATGCCGGCGTTGTACCAAGCCGGATCGCCGTCCTTGAGCAGGCCTTTTTGCTTCAGTTCGGCGATTTGTTCGGCGCTGGGTTTTTCGACGAGGCTGTTCAGGGTGAAGTCGTCATTGAAAAGCAGGATGCCGCCTTTCGTCACATCTTCACCCTCGGTCACGGTGACGAGTCCGCCGAAGTCGGCTTCGCCAAAACGACTCACCATATCGGCATAGGTTTCGCCTTTCACTAGGATGTCGCCATAGGTGAGGAGCAGGGAATCGTCGCCGACGAAATCCTTGGCGAGTTCGGGTGCCTTGCCGGTGCCGTCCTGCACTTCCTGCTCAACGTAGGCGATCTTCGCGCCAAATGCGGAGCCATCTCCGAAGTGATCCTGGATGACCTCTTTCTTCCAACCGACGATGACGCAGATTTCACTGATGCCGGCGGAGACAAGTCCTTCGACGATGTGTTGCAGGATGGGTTTGTCCTGCACCTTGAGCATGGGCTTCGGGGTTTCGGCGGTAAGCTCCCGCATGCGGGTGCCTTTTCCAGCGGCGAGGATGACTGCTTTCATGTTGGTATTAGTTCAGGAGTGAGGTGCCGGTCATTTCTTCCGGCTGTTCGAGGCCGAGCAGGTCGAGGAGCGTCGGGGAAACATCGGCGAGGATGCCGTCTTTCAGTTTCACCGAGTCTTTGTCGGCTCCGTAATAGAAGACATGGACGAGATTGGTGGTGTGGGCGGTGTGAGGCTTGCCGGTCGTTGTGTCGATCATCTGCTCGGCATTGCCGTGATCGGCGGTGACCAAGGCGGCGCCGTCGGCTGCCTTCACGGCGGCGAGAACTTCGCCGACGCATTTGTCCGTGGCTTCCACGGCGGCCATGGTGGCGGGGATACTGCCGGTGTGACCGACCATGTCCGGGTTGGCGAAGTTGATGATGATGAGATCGGGTTCGCCACTGCGGATCGCTTGGCAGATGCCTGCGGTCACGCCTTCGGCGCTCATCTCCGGTTGCAGGTCGTAGGTCGGCACCTTCGGCGAGGCGACCAGTGCGCGCTCTTCGTTCTCGTTGGGCGTTTCAATGCCACCGTTGAAGAAGAAGGTGACGTGCGGGTACTTCTCCGTCTCTGCCGTGCGAATTTGTTTGAGGCCTTTCGAAGCCGTGTATTCGCCGAGCGTGTTGTTCATCGGCCGCGGTGGAAAGGCGACGGGGAGATTGAACTCCTTGTTGTAGGTCGTGTAGCAGACGTAGTTCAACTTGGGCTGTGCCTTGCGTTCGAAGCCGTCGAAGTCCGGCATCATCAGCGCCGAGGTGATTTCCCGGACGCGATCGGAGCGGAAGTTGAAGCAGATCACGCCGTCGCCGTCGCGCATCTGCGGTCCATCGTTCCCGGGCATTACCGTGGCCGGGATGAATTCATCGGTCTGGTCTTCTGAATACCATTGCTTCATCGCCTCGACCGGATCACTCATCTCGCGTCCTTCGCCGTTCACGATCAGGTTGTAACCCTGCTCGACGCGTTCCCAGCGGTTGTCGCGGTCCATGATGAAGTAGCGGCCAACGATCGTGGCGACGCGCCCGACGCCCACTTCGGCGATGTCGCCCTGCAACTTGGCAAGATAATCCGCGCCCCCGGTCGGCGAGGTGTCGCGACCGTCCATGAAACAATGAATCGCGACGTCCGTGAGCCCACGGTGCTTGGCCATTTCCAGCAGAGCCTTGATGTGATCCTGGTGACTGTGCACGCCGCCGTCGGAAACCAAGCCCATCAGGTGCAGGCGCGAACCGGCTTCCTTGCACTGATCCATCACCTTGCCCATCGCCTCGTTCTTCTCGAATTCCCCGTCGCGGATCTGTTTCGATATGTGCGTGAGGTCCTGGTAAACAATCCGCCCGGCGCCAAGGTTCAGATGGCCCACTTCGGAATTGCCCATCTGGCCCTCGGGCAGCCCCACGGCTTCGCCGCTACAGGTGAGAAAGGCGGTCGGATAATTGGCCTGGAGGTCGTCCTGTACGGGCGTGTTGGCCATGAGCGTGGCGTTGCCCTCGGCGTCCTTGCCGGCCTCGCCGGTTTCGCTCCAGCCCCAACCGTCGCGGATGATCAGGACCACGGGTCTTCTCTTCAATTCCATGAAATTCGTTTCGCTACAAAATACGGGTCAAATCCCACTCCGGGCGGGAGCGCGGATACTGCTGACCGCCCGCAAAAGCGTCAACGGGTTTTGGCCGGACGTTCCAAATGCCAACAATATCGGATCGTCCCCTTTACGTTGATGGCAATGCGGGCCTATATTGCGCGCGCCGCAGGGCCTTCTGTCGGATTCCCCGGGGACGGTGTTGCCAGATCAGACAATCGATTTTATGCCGCGTAAAACCGCAGACAGCGCTCCCGCATCGACCGGTATCGCCACCGCGCCGCCAGGCGTCACCATCACGACGCTCGAAAACGGCCTGACGATCATCATCGGCGAGGACCACAGTGCGCCCGTTGTGAGCGCCCAGGCTTGGGCGATGACCGGCAGCATTCACGAGGACAAGTGGCTTGGCGCCGGGCTTTCTCACGTACTCGAACACATGCTCTTCAAGGGCACGGAACGGCGCAAACCCGGCGACATCGACCGCGAGGTGCACGATGCCGGCGGTTATATGAACGCCTACACGAGCTTTGACCGGACGGTCTACTACATCGACGTCCCCAATGATGGTGCTCCGGTGGCGATCGATATCCTCTGTGACATCATGCAGAACGCCGCTCTGCCCGCGGATGAACTCGCGAAGGAAATGGACGTTATCCGTCGCGAGATGGACATGAATCAGGATGACCCGGGCCGTCGCTCCGGTCGTCGCCTGTTCGAGACTGCTTACACCAAGAGCCCTTATCGCTTCACAATCATCGGCTACCCCGACATCTACAACGAACTCTCCCGGGAAGACATCGTCGGCTATTACAAGTCGCGTTATCAGCCGAACAACGTCTTCTACGTCGTCACCGGCGACGTGAAGCCCGAGGAGGTCATCGAACAAATCTCCAAGGCCTACGAAAAAAATCCCGCGCAGGCCATGCCGCCGATGTTTTTGCCGGAGGAACCGCGGCAGACCGCTGCGCGCATTCGCATCGAGGAAGCGCCGGTCGAACTGGGGCA
>JBMYQZ010000211.1:0-8373 GCA_049601855.1 Limisphaerales bacterium
GAGTGGGACGGAAAGAACGAGAAGATTGTCGGCGATACCGAGGCTGACCAGCTCCTCCGCCGCGACTATCGCAAACCATGGAAGTATCCCAGCGTTTAAGGAATTTACATGTTACCAGGAATCAAACTATTCGATCTGACCGGTCGTAACGCCATCATCACCGGTGGGTCCAAAGGACTGGGCGTCGCCTTCGGCGCGGGGCTTGCCTCTGCCGGCGCCAACGTGATGTTGGTCAGCCGCAATGAAGCTGAAGCCAGCAGTGTCGCGAAGGAGATCGCAGACGAATACGGCACCAAGGCGATCGGTCACCAGGCAGACATCACAAGAGAAGACGAAGTCGAGTCCATGACCAAACGAGCCCTCGATGAACTCGGTGGCATCGACATTCTGATCAACAGCGCGGGTGTCAATATTCGCGGTCCGATCGATGAGCTGAGTTACGAAGATTTCAAGGCCGTGCAGGACATCAATGTCAACGGCACCTGGCTTTGTTGCAAAGCCGTTCTGCCTCATATGAAGGAAAAGAAGCACGGCCGGATCATCAACATGGCCAGCACGCTCGGTATAGTGGGTCTCGCCAACCGCACCCCCTACACCGCCAGCAAAGGTGCCATCGCCAACATGACCCGTGCCCTCGGCCTTGAAGTCGCCGACCACGGTATCACCGTGAATGCCATCTGCCCGGGCCCGTTCCTGACGCCGATGAACGTTCCGATTGCGGATACTGAGGAGGGTAAAAAGTTCATCGTCGGAGCAACCGCATTGCAGCGTTGGGGTGAACTCAAGGAAATCCAGGGCGCTGCGATCTACCTGGCGAGCGCTGCCTCCAGTTACACCACCGGCAGCCTAATGGTCGTGGACGGTGGTTGGACTGCTTCGTGAACTGAAGCGGAAGATGCAAAATCTTCCGTGCCGGCGGCTGAGGTCGGAGCTTTTTGCAAGTTCCGCTACAAGGCGACTTGCCCTTCCGTGACGGACCAGCCTCCGTCTACGTTCAAGACCTGCCCGGTGATGAACTTGGATTCGTTGCTCATAAAGAATACGGCGGCGGAATCCAGGTCTTTCGGTTCGCCGATACGGCCACCGTCCAAAGGTTGTTTGGTGCGGATGAAACTCATGATCTCATCGTTTTCCTGGGCGCGCTCGCTCATGGGAGTGGCCACGAGGGCGGGAGCCAGCACGTTGAAACGGATGTCTTGTTCCGCGTAATACGACGCGCAGGATTTCGTCAGGCCGATGACTGCGGACTTGGTGGCGGCGTAGCCATGCGTGGCGAAATATCCGGAAGACGGTGAATGGCCGAGGACCGACCCCATGTTCAGAATTGTCCCGCCAGCCCCTTGCTCCAACAAACGCCTCACCGCGGCCCGGTTCGAGTAGACAAGTGAAGTGAGATTCAGATCGAGGGTAAACTCCCAGCCTTCATCCGACAATTCGTGCAATGGGCCGTCCCCATGGCTGCGACCGCTGCCTCCCGCGACATGGTAGAGCCCGTTGAAACCTCCAAAGCGTTCGCTGGCCAGATCGATCGCAGCTTCAGCGGTTGCGGAGTCGGTTGCATCGCCGACCATTCCAGAGATCGAATCGTGCATGTATTCCGCCGCTTCAACCTTGGATTCGTTGCGTCCCACTACGACCACCTTGGCGCCTTCGGCAACGAAGGCTTGAGCAGCGGACAATCCCAACCCACTCGTTCCTCCGATAATGACGATCGATTTCCCAGTGAGTCGGCTCATGCGTTCAGCTTGAAAAGGCGATTGGCGTTTTCGAACAGAATCTTGCGAAGAACCTTTTTCGAAGGAGCCAGTTCGACAAGGCCCTTCTTCAAGTTCGCACCTCGGCAACTCGGCCCCCGCCCCAGGATGTCGTAACAGTCGCTGCCGAACATGAGTTTGTCCTGATGACGTTCAAGGAAAGTAACGGCGTGTTCTTTGTCACGCATCAGGCCGTTCAAACCGGAACCGGCAGAATGATCACCGTACATGTTTGGATAATCACTCAACAGCCGATCAGTGATTCCACCCCGCGTCACCTTGCCCTTGGGATACATCACCTTCTGTTCATGGTTGCGATCAATGTTACCCCAGAAGGTCTGGGCGTGGCCGATGAAATTCACCGCCGGATACTTCTCAAGGATCTTGTGAAAGCGTTCGATCCCAAGATTGTACATCCCGTGCTGGAAATGCATGAGGATCGGCACGTCGAAATGTTTGGCGATGTCATACATCTGCAACATCGGCTGGGAATCGATGGGGAGATTGAATTTCTGTTCGCCAATGCCAATGGCTCCCAGGTTCAGATACTTCTCAAAGTTCTTCTTCGCATCCGGCATGTCCGGGACTTCGTTCGCGAAAAAGCGCAATTCCAGCGGATGACGTTTCATCAGCTCGAGCGCGGTTTCCACCGGTGTGGCCCCGGCCGCGAGCCCATTCGTTTTGCCGCCATGAGTGGACGCAAGTTCCACGGGTGTCCCAGCGGGCAAAATGAACGAGATCTTCATGCCCATGGCACGTTGATGGGCAATGACCCGATCGTCGGCGCGTCCCTTGAAACCGGGATGTTGATGAATATCGATGGCCGGCATGGCGGTCTCTGCGGCGTTTGCACTTGCGGCGGCCAATGCGAGGCATGACGATCCGATGAATCCCCGACGATTGAGATGCTTTTTCATGGGCGTGATGCAGTGATGAAAACCGAGAATTCTTTAAAGCGCAAGGTGGCGTCGTTGCTTTTGCTGGCAACGACTTTGGCGGTTTTTGGTGCCGACCCGGTGGCCTCCAAGAATGAGATGCCACGCATTCGGCATCTGGATCCTGGGCAAACAGCACGTTCCTTTCAAACAGCTCCGGGATTCGAGGTCAAACTGGCAGCTTCCGAACCTTTGGTGGCGGACCCGATGGCGATGGCATTTGATGAACGCGGTCGGCTCTACGTGGTGGAGATGCACGGCTACCCGGAAAAGCGCCATGAGAAGATCGGCAAGGTACGGTTGCTCACGGATATGGACAATGACGGGGTGTTCGATTTCAGCAGCACCTTCGCTGAGAACCTCGGCTGGCCTTCGGCGATCATCTGTTACGACGGTGGCGTGTTCGTCGGCTGTGCGCCGGATATCTACTTCATGAAGGACACGGATGACGACGGCATCGCCGATGAGAGGAAGACCGTATTCACCGGTTTCCGTGCCGGATCACCCCGAGAGATTGCGCCGCGATTGTTCAACAGTTTTCGTTGGGGATACGACAATCGGATCTACGCCGCGTCATCAATGAACGGCGGGATCGTGCGCCGGCCGGATCAACCCGAATCTGAGGCGATTAATCTGACCCGGGATGATTTCTCTTTTGATCCGAGAACGTTTGACCTCCGACCAGAATCAGGAACGGCGCAACACGGGATGAGTTTCGATCTGCGAGGCAATCGCTACGTCTCGCGCAATAGCAACCATCTGCAGGCTTATCTTTATGATGCCCGATACGCCCGGCGCAAAGCCCGCTACTCAATGCCACATTGGAAACAGGATATCGCCGTGGAAGGACCTGCGGCAAAGATCTTCCGGATCAGCCCGCCGGAACCCTGGCGGGTCTTGCGGACCAAATGGCGCGTCGGGGGCAAGATTGCCGGGCCGGTGGAAGGAGGGGGGACCACTTTCGGATATTTTACCTCCGCGACCGGCGTCACGATTTACAAGGGAGACGCTTTTCCCTCGGAGTATGTCGGCAATGCCTTTATCGGCGCGCCGGCGAACAACCTGGTTCATCGCAAGACACTGACATTCGAGGGTTCGGCGCCCGTTGCCCGTCGCGCCGAGGAGAATCGGGAGTTCATTGCTTCGATGGACAACTGGTTCCGTCCGGTTATCTTTGAGAATGGACCGGACGGCTGTCTCTGGATGGCGGACATGTATCGCGAGACGATCGAAGTGGCGCACGCGATTCCGGAATCGATCAAGGAGCATCTGGATATCTACAGCGGGACCGATCGCGGACGAATCTACCGGGTTGCCCCGGACGGTTTCCAACCGCGTCCGCTTCCTGTATTCGCGAGCACGATCGAATTGGTTGGTCTCCTGGAACATGCCAATAGTTGGCATCGAGATACCGCGGCCCGATTGCTGTTTGAACGAAGGGATCAAGCGGCAATTGAACCGCTCCGCAATCTGCTCGTTACGTCCTTATCTTCTCCGGCGAAGCTGCATGCTCTCTATCTTCTGCGGGGACTAGGAAAGGGACCGGATCTCACGGTCACCTTGTCTGATGCTTTGCCGGCGGTAAGGGAGCATGCGGTTCGGCTGTTGGAGCAACGAATCAACGGACTGAGCGATGAGATTGTGGAGAAGCTGATCAAGGATCCCGATGCCCGGGTGCGCTTGCAATTGGCTTTCTCGCTCGGCGCCATGAGCGGCGAGCGGCAGATTTCATGGCTGGCCGGGCTCGCGCGCCAAGAGAACGACCGCTGGATCAATGCCGCGATTCTCAACTCGTTTCAGGGGGAATGGACGGATCTGCTTCTCGGAGTAGCTCATCTTGACATGATTTCGATGACGGACTCTCAGCGTGAGGTGGTCCTCTCGATTCTTGAAGAGATCGGTGCATCGAAGAGCGTCAGCAGTCACGCTTCGCTGGGAACGTCTATTAAACCCGATCGCTGGTTCGGTATGAGAAGGCATTGGCAGTCGGTGCCGGCCTGAAACGCGCCAAGAAGCGATTTGCCGACACCAGCGCCAAAGAGTCGTTCGGGAAATTGCTGACTGAAGCATTGCGGGATTCCAATAAACAGAATTCCGATCATCGTCGCTCAGCGATCGCTCTGTTGGGTTACGGCGATTACGCCCGGGTCAAGGACACCTTGTTCGCACTCCTGTCTCCCGAGCATTCGCCCCGGGCTCAATTGGCCGCTCTCGGCACGTTGGACGGATTTACTTCCGCAAAGATTGCTGATCAGATTCTGGCCCATTGGAAGTCATTCACTCCTTCGATCCGGGAGGAAGCGCTGCGGGTCTTGTTGCGCCGGACCACACATCAATTGGCGTTGCTCCAAGCGATCAAAACCGGGTCCATCAATGCGCGCGAGATTCCATTCAGTCGCCAGGGCTACCTGAAGCGCAGCCGCAACCCGCAGATCAAGGCCGCCGCGACCAAGCTCTTTGGCTCCCAGTCTGTGGCCAGTCGAGGGGAGGCTCTGCGGATGTTCAAACCGGCGCTTCAGTTGCGCGGAAACCCGATTGCGGGAGCAAAGCATGTCGGGGAACGTTGTCACACTTGCCATCGGTTCAAGAACAAGGGCTTTGCCTTGGCGCCCGATCTGGAAACCGTCCAGGCTTGGACCGCCGAAGAGTTGTTGACGCATATCCTGGATCCGAACCGCAAGGTGGAACCGGAGCAACGAGCGTTCACCATTGAAACCAAGGACGATGAAAGCTATGTCGGCCTGATCGAATCCGAATCGGAGGACACGGTGACACTTCGGATGCCAAATGGTATTCGCCAGCAATTGATGCGATCCCAAATCCGTTCCCTGACCAGCCAGGGTTTATCGCTGATGCCGGAAGGCTTGGAAGCAGGATTGACGCCTCAGGACCTGGCAGATCTGATCGCGTTCCTGAAGAACTGATCCTGAGCCTTACTGCTTCCCTGTTTCTGATTGCCTGGGGGTTTTCATTGTCAGCCACGCCATCTCTTTCTCGAACTCTCGTTCGTTTCCGAAAACTGATTTCACGACGTTTGTGCCCAAGGCATCGATGACTTTCCGGGCGCTGGATGGTTGGTTACAGCGGATGGCCCACTTGGCGTAAAAGGAGCGGCGATAGTGGTCGTCAGGAGAATTCTTGAAGTACCGGTCGTAGCTGTCCCGGATTTCCTCCCATACGCCGGGCTTCAGAAAATACTCATCCTTGTTCTCTTGGTATTCCGCGACCTTGCTGTGGGCATCGATCAGGTAAAGGGGCATGGTTCCCGACCAGTTGGTTGAATTAAAACACTCCCGGCCAAATTTCAACATTTCCTTCTCCGAGCCATGCCACTTTGGTTCCAGGTAATACAGCTTGCGGTTTACAGCATCCTAGTTCGCGGGGTAGTTCGCCATGGCGCGTTGGAACCATTTCTCCATCCGCTCTCGTCCGCGGCCCTGCCCCAGTTCAACCGTAATCATGTAGGTCGCCGGTTGCCAGTTGTCAGGTCGTTGATACCACGCTAATACCAGGGCCTTCTCGGCTTCAGAAAGTCGTTTGAAGAATTCTTCCCATCCTTGCTGCGTCACCCGGTAGGCCCAGTCGCTGCCCCGTGCCTCCCATGCATAGTCGGTATAGACCTGCCCCTTCAGCAGGTTCCGAGCGAAGCTGCGATCCTCACGAACCGCCAAGGCACTATCCACTTCCTCCCAGGAAAGGAAGTAGCTGGCTGAATTCTGACGGTGCGCCGAATACCACGCGGATGCGGCCGCATAGAGATCGAGTTCGGGCGTCATGGGATCCTGCGCCATTTCGCCGACGCAAGCCAGTGCGCGTGAATACATTTCCACCACCATCGCCTGATCCATTGGCTGCTCATGAACCATGTAGGTGGCGGCGCGCAGAAACGGCCAGAACTGTCGGACAGGCGGATATTCGGACGCCATGACACCTTCCCCGATCCGACTCCATTCGCGAGCAAGTTGGTTCTTTGATAGTTTCGGATCAAAACCGAGGTAGCGCCCCCGAATGTAAGTCACGATCGGATCATCGCATCCCTGTTCCATCAGGGCCTTCGCCGCTTGGCCCAATTCGGTCATTCCGTGAATGGGACGGAAATCGGATGCCATCATGATCGGAACCCAACTCTCCATCAACGCGATGGCTCCCTGATCCCATTTCAGATTGCGCCGACCACGCTGTTTGTAGGCTTCAACAATATTTAGTCGCTGCCAGTTCGTCCGCTGGGTCGAGTCTTCCTGCAAAGCGGTGATCTTGCCTTTCAGTTCGGCTTCCCAGTCCGGGTAATCAGCCGGATTCACGATCGCTGCGTCCGCGTTCTTCGCGGCCTCCAGGGCTTCTTCGGCCTTTTCAACCTGGCGTTTCAGTTCTTGGGGCTTGCACCCACAGAAAGCGATCAAGACCATGCTCAGACCAGCGCAAAGCACCTCCGTTTTCTTAGTCACACGATACCTGCATGCAGGTGATAGGAAAGAGAAGATTCGTCTCGGTGACGCTTGGTAAAGAGAGAACTCCGGCTTGCCTTTGCGAAAGTGCCGGGCACCATTCCTCGGCCACCATGAAGAAACTCATCCTGTTGTCCGCACTCATGACCGTGCTGTCCGGTGCACGCGGCAATGACAAAACTGAGCCGGACGCAGCGGACAACCTGGCTGCGTTCCTGTTTTCCGTATCGGACGTGGTCATGGATCACGAACTCGAGGCTCCGCCTCGTCAACAATTGTTGCATCTCAGCCTGCGGAAGTTCGCCGAAAGACACGGCCAGACGCTGCCACGTCTCAATCGTCAGATATCCTCCATTACCACGAGCGGGCAACTCGCCGTTCTCCTGCGTCGTGTTTCCAGTCCGGCTAAAGGATTGCAGGATGACAAGGATACCCGGAAACGGCTCTTGGATGGCTTGAACATCTTGAACCCTGCGACTGGCTTCGGTGGAGCCACCTATCAAGAGGCGCACGATTACAAGGTGGCCAAGCAGCTGAATGAGAACCGGTATGTGGGAATTGGCATTGCCTTGAGCATGACCTCACGCGATGGCACCGGGCGCCCCGTGGTCGGAAGACTGTTGGGCAAAGGACCGGCCTTTTACTCAGGCCTCTTGAAGGGGGATCAGATGTATGAGATCGACGGACGCGACACTGCGGGCAAGAGCCTGCGTGAGGTCCTCCTCTGGCTTCGTGGAGAGGAGGGTTCCAAAGTTGAATTGATCGTAAGGCAACGGGCCCGAGATCCGAAACGCAAGGTGGTGATCACCCGTAGTGTCGTGCCGATTCAATCGGCCGCCGGCTGGTCGGAAGACACGCCCGGAGAGCACGAATACCGGATCGAAGACGCGCCTGAGTTTGCCTACGTGAGAATCGATCAGATCACAGGTGCAACCTTGAACGAATTGCAGGCTCTGGAACCGGTGTTTGCTGAGCTTGGTATCAAGGGTGTGGTATTCGATCTCCGGAACACGAACCCAACGCAGGAAGGCGGGGTGCATCATGTGTGCATGTTGGCTGATGGACTGATTCCCGGTGGCCAGCTGGGATCGATTCATGAACACGGCCGTCCTCGAGAATTGAAGGCTGGCCGCGATGCGGTCTTCCGAAATCTGCCGATGGTGGCGATGGTCGGACCGGCAACGAGGGGCGCAGCCGAGTGGCTTGCGGCGGCTTTGCAGGATAACGAACGGGCACTGA
>JBMYQZ010000212.1:0-8356 GCA_049601855.1 Limisphaerales bacterium
GTGGAGGAGGTTTTGGAAAAGGTGCGCAGCGGCGCCTTTGAAGCGCCCACGCATTTCAATCCGATGCAGGTACGCAAGCGGCACCAGCAAGCTGATACCGACGAGCATTCGACACTGACCCGGACAACGGATGGAAAACTGAAGCACTGCCCGGGCGGGCGGATACCGGAGCCGCTCTCGGCGGTCACCATGCGGGCCATGGAATTTGCCCAGGAGGATCGCTATCAGTCGGTGGCCGATCTGATGGATGATGTCGTCGCCTACCAGCAGGGATTCGCAACCTCGGTTCAGGACGTCGGCGCGCTGGGGCAGTTGTGGCTGTTGATGAAGCGTCATCGGGTGGTCAGCACTTTGTCGGCCCTGATGCTGGTTGTATCCGGCATCTTCGTTTTCAAGCTCATGGCTAGCGAGGAGCGATCGCGGCTCAATGCGAAGCAAGCTGCCATCGAGGCCAGCAACGCCAAGTCGGCCAAGACCCGGGCAGAACAGGAGGCGGCCAACGCGAAGGAAGCCGAAGCTGTTGCCAAACGGGAGAAGGAGGCGACGCGAATCGCCTTGGCCAAGGCACGAATCGCCCTGGCGGAAGCGTCCTATCGAACCGGAGATGCCAACGCCTTGTTACGACATCTGGAGGAGTGCCCAAAAGATCTGCGTGATTCGAACTGGCGCTACCTGCGTGATGAGTCCGATCGCCAGATCAGGCAGATCGATGCCTTGGTGAATCGCAGTATCTGGAACTGCCCACCCATCCCGGGAACAAAGAGCCGCTTCGTCACCGTCGACAACGGCGGTTTCGTCTGGAACGTGAACGCCGCCACCGGGGTGGCTGACGAGAAATTCCGAACTCTGCTACGGGGCAGGGTGTTCGTTGACGTGAACCGCAAGGCCGACCGGTTGATCATCGCACAGCAGGACACGAGCCGGTTCAGCGTCATTCGGTTTGATTCGGGCGAAACACTTCTGAGCGGAAGCGTGCCGAACGGTAAGATCGAACTCGTCAAATTCTCGCCTGACGGTGCGTTTCTTCTGGTCCGAAGTGCCTCGCCATATGTGCTCTACTGTTTGAAGGCGCAGACCGGCGAGCCGATCTGGTCGACGCCACAGACCTCACGACAAGTCGCCCTTTCACCGGAATCCAAGCTGGTGGCCATGAGTGGATCAGATCCGGAAACGGTCGAACTGAGAGCTCTTGATACCGGCGACGTGAGCAAGCGCCTGACTCACGCAGGGATCACGAGAGTGAACCGACTCGCCTTCAGTCCCGACGGTCGCCATCTCGCGATCGGTGATATGAGCGGAAACGTATTGGTGTGGCAGGTTGGCAATGGGCGCCTGGTCCGCCAATTCAAAGCCGGCAATGGCCGGGTGCAAACTCTGCAGATAACGCGCTCCGGTTTCCTGGTCGTTTCGATCGGAGCAGGCGACATTTCCGTAGGCAAGAAGCTTCAGGTCTATGCGCTCGCGTCAGGAAGACTGGCGGAAACTCAGCTCGGAATTCGTCCGGAAGCGATTGAGGGAATCCTGCATCCGGATTCCGGCCATTTGATTTTCACGGGGCAAAACCCCTCGGTCTGGCGGGTTGGGGACGGTCGGGAAACCTTGGATCTGCCGGGTGCCCGGGTCCCGGTCAGCGTCGGATTCCTGGGAGAGAAGCACGTGTTCGCCACCTCGCCAGATCGCGGTTTGGCGCTCTTCAGAGTCGCGCCCACCAATTCGCCGATCACCGTCTGGAGAGCGGGAGATCCCGCAGCCGCGTTGTTGTCCGTTTCGCATGATGCCACTCACGCCGTGGCCGCGTTTGCCAAGAGCCGATCACCGGGTTTCTCGCGCCTGAAACGGACCGCCGATGGCACTGTCATCGAGCACGGGCGGATGCGCTTGTCTTGGCCGGTTGTTTCCGTCGCTCTGAGTTCCGACGGACAACGGATGTTGTCGGCTTTGCGAGACGGGCGGGTCGTCGAGACGGAATTGGATTCGGAGTCTCATCGCACGATCCTCGATGCCCGGCGCGGCATGACCAAGATGGTTGTTTACATCGCCGATGCCCGGTTCATCACGGTGTCCAAGGGACAGCGTGGCGCCGGCAAGGAATGCGATTGTATGGAACTATGGAATCTCGAGTCGGGACAGCGGGAGACCAAGGTGGACCTTGAATTCGTTGTGACCGACCTGGCGGTGGATGCCACCGGACGGAAGATCGCCGTGGTGGGCGACGACTGGCGGGTGCATCTCTTTGGCTCCGACGCGCTCGCCTCAATCCGTTCGTTTCGGGCGCATGATCAACGAATTACCTCGGTGGCGTTTCATCCTGCGCTGCCCGTACTCGCAACCGGTTCCACCGATCTGGCCATCAAGTTGTGGGATCATCAGACCGGCACGCTCCTCGACCGATTCCTGGGATCCCGGCACGAGCCCTTGGACTTGGCCTTCAGCGCTTCCGGAGGTCAGTTGGTGGTGGGCAGCGGAGACAAGCGGACCCGCGTTTATCAGCCCCGACACATCGCCGAACTCCTTCATTGAGTCGTCCGAAAACTTTTGCAGAATTTCGGTAACCATTTCTGATTTTCGCGATAGCAGGCAGGTGAACCGCGTTGGTTCCACTCAACTATCATGAAAACACATATCAATAAGTTATTGGGGTTTGTTCCGAAATCGTGCTTGGGGGCTCGCCTGATGGCGGCGGGGATGCTGTTGGCTTCGATTGCGGCTCAGGCGGAGGAAGTCACCTTTCAGTTCACAGCGCAAATCACGCGTTCCATCAACAATCCTCAGGCCGTTGGCGACACGTTCACCTGCCAGTACACCTTCGACACAGCTACTCCAGACGCCAATCCGAACGATATCCGTCAGGGCAAATACCTCGATGCTCTTACCGCGGTGACGCTGCAAACCGGGGCCACTTCTCACGGTCTCGTCGGACCGTTGAATCGCATCTTCGTCCACAACAACTTTGGCAGCCGACACGACGAATACCGCATGCGTGCGGCCTTGTCGGAAGGTCGTTCCATCAACCTGGTGCTCACCGATCCCAGCGAGCAGGCGATCGGCAGCGAGGCACTTGTGGCGACGCCCCCTGATCTGGGCGCCTGGGCGACGGAAAATGTCGTCGTCAGCTGGAATAACAACGGTGCGACCGCACTCTTGGAGGGTGTGGTCACCGCGTTCGAACTGGTCGTTCCGGATTCGACTCCGCCGACGATTGCCCTGAACGGTTCCTCGGTGGTGTATGTGGAATGCGCGCTCGAGTCCTATTCCGAAGCGGGCGCCTCAGCGTCCGACGATGTGGATGGAAACGTCGCCGTGACGATCGGCGGAGACGCGGTCGACACCGCTACCCTCGGAACCTACGTCGTTACCTACAACGCAGTGGATGTGGCCGGCAATCAGGCCTCGCAGGTCACCCGTACTGTCGTCGTTCGCGACACGACCGCCCCCCAAGTATCATTGCGCGGCCCCAATCCGTTGTACATCGAGTGTGGAATCGGGAGCTACGTTGAGTATGGAGTCGACCGTTCGGACGCCTGTGATCCCACTTTACCGTATTCCCGATCTGGCGTTGTGAATATCGATCTCAACACCTTGGGATCCTACCCCGTCCGCTACCGTGTGGTGGATGATTCCGGCAACGAAACCGTCATCTTTCGTACCGTGATTGTCCGAGACACCACCCCGCCGAGCATCGATGTCGCGGCGGCAAACCGGACGGAGGAATGTGACGGAGCGGGCAACGCCACGGATTATGCCGCGTGGATGGCAGGCAACGGAGGGGCTCAAGCCTCCGATCATTGCGGGGCAGTAACCTGGACCTCGACCGTACTCTCCACCGTCTCTGGATGTGGAGCCACATGGGTAACGGAGGTGCGCTTCACCGTGACGGACGCCAGCGGAAACAGCAGCAGTACCACGGCGACGTTTCGTACGATCGACACCACCGTGCCGATCTTGAGTTGGGTAGGATCTGACGGTTCGACCACGGATTCGATCGTTGTCCGAAAGAAAAATCTTCCGCTGACGATCGATTTCTCGGCTATCGACATCTGTGATAATAAGCCGGTGTTGGCGCTCTCGTGGGAAGCCACGCGAACGGTTGGAAATTTCACGACAGATGCATCCAATCTGACTACGGTGAGCGTGGACGATAAGCGGGGCACTGTCACGCTGTCCAATGCCAGAGCCAACGGAACGACGCTGACCATCACCGCCGTGGCCACGGATGCCTGCGGCAATAAGGTCACGGAATCCGTGGTGGTAACCGTCAATAACTCGAACTCCGGCGGCGGTCGGGGCAAGAAGAAGTAACCCGTAGATCCGGATGACCTCCATCTTGCCGGGCTGTCGCGACGGCGACAGCCCGGCCTTCGGATACTCCAACGATGAAAGCGAAGATAGCAGCCCTAGTGACGGTCCTCCTCGGACTCTTGCTGGCAACCGCGCCGAGCCGTCAGTCGTCAAGCGAATCGGAGGAGGCATCCTTCGTGGCGGTTGCCCAGAAGGAAGCGGTCTTGCCGGCGATCGCGCGGCGAAGTGCCTTGGTTTCGCAGGTTTCGTCCTCGACAACTGATACTTTGCCGGAAGTGGAGGATGAGTTGGGTGATGATGTTGAAACCATCAAGGAACGGAACGACCACGAAACGAATTGGCGCGAAACCAACGGGAGTCTTGTGAATGCACACGAGGGCGAAGTTTTCGCGGCTCTTGAGAAACTCTCCGATCGCCAGGAACAAATCAGTCTCCTGCTGAGGCTCGCCAAGACTCAGGCGAAGTCCATGTCGCCGAACGGACCCGAGTGGTTGGCGGATCTATCCGATCAGCAACTGCGCCGCTTCGCGGTAGACGCGATCGCCCGCGAATGGGGCAAGATCGATCTGGACGCGACTTGGACCTGGATTGAACAGCTCTCCGATGAATCTCTTCAGGCTGCTGCGGTTTCGGGTGTCGTGTGGAACTTCGCGCAGCAGGACTTTGAAACTACGACCGATTGGATCAGTGAGATGGAACCCTCAAAATTGCGAGATGCCGCCGCCCTCAAGGCAGCCAAGATTCTCGCGGTCACCCGGCCACAGCGCGCCGTGAACTGGGCCGCGGAGTTTCCGGAGGGGACCTTGCAGGACGATGCTCTGACCTATGGTCTGCATCAGTGGACTGCGGTCGATCTGGATTCGGCTGCCGGATGGGCCATTGAGCTGAAGGACGAAGGCCTGCAGTCCAAGGCGTTGCCGATCATCGCCGCCGCTTGGGCCAATTCCGATCCACAAGCCGCGATGGAGTGGGCTGGCCAGTTTCCGGATGGAATCCGAGAGAAGGCGTTGGAATTGACGACTCAACGTTGGTTGGCCCGGAACTCGGATTCCGTGATGCAGTCGGCTGCGAACTGATCGCGTTCAGGTTAAACCAACGACTTGATCGTGCCGTCGGCTTCACCGCCTTGGAAATTTACGGGGGTGGGGACTCCCATCACCTGAAATGCGGTCTGCCAGAGATTTCCGAGGTAGGCATCTTCCTGTTGAACGTGGCCTTGGTGGTTGATGCCGATCTTGCTGCCACCGCAAAGGAGGGCGGGGAGGTGGTGATTGTTGTGGGCGTTGATGGTGCCGCCGGTGCTGCCATAAGCGACCAGGGAATGATCGAGCAGCGTGCCTTCACCTTCCTTGATGCCCTTGAGGCGGTTGAGGAAGTAGGCCCATTCCTCCATGTACCAGATGTCGCTCTTCGTCCACCACTTGAGCTTGTCGGGATCTTCTCCGTGATGGGTCATGGTGTGGTAACCATAGGGGTTGCCGCGGAACTTGAACGCGCCGGTGCCATCGCTGTTGTCCATGCGCGGTTGGTAGGCGATGACGCGCGTGCTGTCGGTCTGCAAGGCCAACGCGATGACGTCGAACATGCGACGTTGGTAGCGCACGTAGTCGAGGCCACCTTTGTTGGGATCGAGACCTTGTTCGTTGCCGAAGTCGACTTGTTCCACCTCGGGCTTGGGTTTGCGCAGCCAGGATTTTTCTTCCTGCATTGCTGCTTCGAGATCGCGAATGCCGGTTAGGTATTCGTCGAGCTTCTCCTGGTCGACCTTGCCAAGTTTGTTGCTGAAGCGTTTCGCTTCACCGAAGACGGAATCGAGGATGCTGGAACGCCGGGCGAACTCGGCCTCGCGTTGCTTCAATGATTCCGGCGTGTCGGGTCGGAAGAGGCGATCAAACAGAACATGCGGGCGATTCTCAGCGGGAATGGGCGTGCCGGTCTTGGACCACGACAGGGTGTTGTCCTGCGGATTTCCAAAGCCAGTACCGCGTCGAATGCCGAGGGACAGGGAGCGAAAGCGGGTATCCTTGCCGACCGTCGCAGCGAGTTCCTGATCGCAGGAGATGCGGAGTTTGCCGCCGGCCTCGTGAGTGTTGGTCCCGGTTAGAAAAGTCCGGTCACCACGGTGTCCGCCGGAATGGGTGAGTTTCAATCCACTGACAACAGTGAAATCGTCACGGAGATTGGCGAGCGGCTTGAGGATGGGAGAGAGTGTGTAGTCCCGGCCGAAGTCCTTGGGCGTGAAGTCACGACCATTGATACCCAACCCCCACATGGTGAACACAGTACGCTTGGGGATCACAGTGCTGGCCGCCTGCCCCGCGGGGATCATCGCGTCCAGGAGTGGGAGCGCCAATGTCGCACCGGTCCCGCGAAGGAAAGTGCGGCGATTGAGTTGCCATTTGTTCGTCTGGATGTTCATGGCTTTGACCAAAGCTACAGTTTTCTATTTTGATTGGAAGGCGTCGCTCAAAACCACAGCTTCGATAAGCGGCTGAATGCGGTATTCGTCTTCCTTTAGAGCGTTTGCGAGTTCAGTGACCGTCTGGTGATCGATGTATCCGACTGGGCGAGTGAGGGCATAGGTGAGGAGCCGTTCGCTGAAGGCGTGGGCGAAGGCGTCTTTTTCCGCAAGCAATGCCGCTTTGAATTCCTCCAGTGAACCGAACTTGCGGCCGCTGGGGAGTTGGCCGGAGACGTCGAGTGCGGGGCTTTTGCGGCTGCGAAAGTTTTCGCCGTTCTGGTGTGTGCGCCATTTGCCGATGGCGTCGTAATTCTCGAGGGCGAGGCCGTAGGGATCCAAGGGCACGTGGCAACTGGCGCAGGTGGGTTCGTTGCGGTGACGTTCGAGCCTTTCGCGGACGGTGAGTTTTTCGCCCTTGGTGTTGGGTTGGACTTCGCCGGCGTTCGGTGGGGGAGGAGGCGGGGGATCGTTGAAGATGTTCTCGCGAATCCATGCGGCACGGCGGACGGGCAAAGTGCGGGTGCCATCGGCAAGGAGCGTCATGAGGCCCGCCATGCCGAAGATGCCGCCGCGATGATTTTGCGGAGCGAGAGCGACACGGCGGAACTGTTTGCCCTGCACACCGTCGATCTCGTAATGGCGAGCGAGGCGTTCGTTGATGACGAGGAAATCGGAGTCGAGAAAGCTGGTGACCGGCAGATTCTGGGCGAGGACTTCAGCGAAGAAGGCGAAAGCTTCTTCCTTCGAGGCTGCTTCCAACTCCTGGTCGTAATCGGTGTACTGCTCAGCCGGAGCGACAGTGCCGAATTCGCGTACGGATAGCCATTGGCCGGCGAAGTTCTCGACAAACTCACGCGACTTGGAATCCCTGAGCATTCGCTTGAGTTCTGATTTCAAGACCGTGGTTTGGTGGAGTTGATTCTTCGCCGCGAGATCAAACAGTCGCTCGTCGGGCATCGTGCTCCAGAGAAAATAGCTGAGGCGGGAGGCGAGTTCGTAATCGTTCAGGCGGCGTGGTTTGGCGGCGGGTTCCTGGATGAACATGAAGCCGGGGGAAACCAAGGCGCGTTGCAATCCGGTGCGGACGGCTTCGGCGAAGGAACTGCCTTCATCCAATCGTGCGGTGGCGAGATCGGCGACGAGTTTGACTTCCTCAGTGCTTACCGGGCGGCGATAGGCGCGAGGAAGGAAGCGTTCGAAAATCTCATGCAGGTATTGGGCGTCGCCACGACGATTGCCTGCGAAGACAAGTTGCTGGTGACTGGTGGGTGGCCACTCCTCGCGGATGGGGCCTTCGAGTTCGATCCAATCCAAGAAGAAGCGGGGAGGTTCCATGCCGGCCAATTTCGGATTGATGCGCATCGCCGGCCCTTGCCAGGCATCCGCGCGTTTGCGGCCGTCGGCGAGTCGGTCCTGCAGGACTTTCTCGCGCTCCGGAGTCAGCGTGCCGGCGGCCTTCCCCTTGGACAGAAGACCGACGGTGCGATTGATGGTGGAGAACAGCTCGTTGCTGATGTCGGAGGTGACGATGTATTTACGTTCGTCATTCCAGAAGAACTCAAGGCGGCGGCGCAGGTCACTGCCACCGCGGCGAAG
>JBMYQZ010000213.1:0-5839 GCA_049601855.1 Limisphaerales bacterium
GGAGAACACGCCCGGGTGTCTGACGAAATCGCTGCGATCAAGGACGCCTGCGGCACGGCTCATTTGAAGGTGATTCTCGAAACTGGTGAACTCGTGACTTACGACAACGTCCGTCTCGCCAGCCAGCTCGCAATGGAAGCTGGAGCCGACTTCATCAAGACCTCCACCGGCAAGGTTTCGCCCGCAGCCACCATGCCCGTGACGCTGGTGATGCTGGAAGCGATCCGCGATTACTACTTCGACACCGGGGTGAAGATCGGCATGAAACCGGCAGGTGGCATTCGCACGGCCAAGCAGGCCTTGCACTACCTCGTGATGCTGAAAGAAACCTTGGGCGATGATTGGCTCACACCGGACCTCTTCCGGTTTGGCGCCAGTACCTTGATCAACGACGTCCTGATGCAGATCGCCAAGTTGTCCGACGGCAATTACCAAGGCGGCGACTACTACTCACTTCCCTGAAATGCCGCGCGAAAGTCAGCAGGCCAAACGCGAGCGCACGGCTGCGATCATCGACGGGTTAAAGACGACCTACCCCGATGCCCACTGCGAGCTGAATTACCAGAACCCGCTCCAGCTCGTCATCGCCACCATCATGTCCGCTCAGTGCACGGACAAGCAGGTCAACATCGTCACCGCCGAACTGTTCAAAAAGTATCGCTCCGCCAAGGCCTTCGCAGCTGCCGACGTGGAGGAATTGATGAACGACATTCGCCGCATCGGTTTCTTTCGCAACAAGGCCAAGAACATCAAGGCCTGTTGCAATCGCATCGTGAACGTGCACGGCGGCAAAGTTCCCCAAACGATGGACGAACTGACCGCCCTCGGCGGTGTGGGGCGAAAGACCGCGAACGTCGTCCTTGGCAACGCCTTCGACATCAACGTCGGCGTGGTCGTCGATACCCACGTCGGTCGCCTGGCAAACCGCATGGGGCTGACCCGGGAGAAGACACCGGAGAAGATCGAGAGAGAGTTGATGAAACTTGTGCCGCAACCAGACTGGACGATGTTCAGTCATTGGCTGATCTGGCACGGCCGCCGCCGTTGCTCAGCCCGCAAACCGGAATGCGAAACCTGCGAACTCGCCGAACTGTGCCCGCAGGTCGGAATAAAAGAATAACCGATGGCGGAAACCTGGCAGCTCCTCCGCTCGGGTCCGGGATCCGCGTCCTGGAACATGGCGCTGGACGAGGCGCTGCTGCTGCACGCGAAACTACCGACATTGCGCCTCTATTCGTGGTCAGAACCAGCCGCGACTTTTGGATACTTTCAACGCTTTGAAAGCGTGTCGAAGGAAACCCATTTACGCCCCTTGGTCCGCCGCTGCACCGGCGGAGGAATCGTGCCTCACGATCACGATTGGACCTACAGCGCGGTCTTTCCAAAGGGGACCGACTGGTTTGCCCTGAAAGCCGAAGAAAGCTACCAACAGATTCACGAATGGGTTTCCGGGTCCTTCGCCCGACTGCAGGTCGCCACGCGATTGGCGGACTGCTGCGACGTGGCCACGCCGGGCAAATGCTTCGCCGGATTCGAAAAACATGACGTCTTGGTGAATGGCCGGAAAGTCGCTGGTGCCGCGCAACGCCGGATCCGATCGGGACTATTGATCCAGGGTTCGATCCAACCACCGTCGAACAACAGGCGTGAACAGTGGGAGAGCGCCTTCATCACGGAAGCTGAAGACCGGTTTGGAGTTCGATGGGTGGATGCAGCTGAGAGTCTGTTCCATCCGATCGCAGGATCGTTGGACGAGGAAAAATACGCCACCGACGAACACAATCGCCGGCGCTGAGTTCAAATCCCGATGGGGTGCCAGGCGGTCTTCATCTCGACAGTGTCGAGAATCCAATACGGGTCTCCGCCCTTCTCACCGAACCACTCACTCTCCTTCAGATCGCGGCGATAGTAGCGTTTGAGATTGTTCGCAACTCCAGACTGGAGCGTCTTGCCAAGCGCCGCGTCACCACTGGCATCGACAATGGCGTTGATGTCCATGTGACCGGCGATGTGGGATGCCAGTTCCGCGCGTGGCCCCGCGAGGATGTTGACAACGCCGCCCGGCAAATCGCTCGTGGCCAGAATCTCTCCGAAAGTCAGTGCTGGCAGCGGCGCCTTCTCGGACGGGAGGACAATCGCTGCGTTGCCACTGAGGATGACCGGCGCGAGCAAGGACACCAACGGCAACAAGACCGGCTCATCCGGTGCGACAATCACGACCAAGCCGGTTGCTTCCGGCGTGGTGAAATTAAAATGCGAAGTGGCCACCGGATTCACGGAGCCGAAGACCTGCTGAAACTTGTCCGTCCAGCCGGCGTAATACACGAGACGATCCACCACCGTCGCGACGCCCTTGCGTGCCTGCGTCAACGTGACACCATGCGAACGAGATACCTCGGCGGCCATTTCTTCACCGCGGCCTTCCAACATTTCCGCGGCGCGATAAAGGATCTGTCCCTTCAGGTAAGCCGTCGCCTTGTTCCAGCCCTCCTGCGCCTTGCGAGCGGCGTTTACGGCATCACGAAGGTCCTTGCGCGACGAATGGCAGTAGTTGTCAAGCGCCTCGCCCTTCGGCGACTTCGCCGTCAACACCCGGCCGCTTTCGCTGCGCGCAAACTTGCCGCCGATATATAGCTTATAGGTCTTGCGAACGTTGAGTCGGGAGGATTGGGACATGATGAATTGAAGTCTGGAATGGTTAAACGATCGCGGCCGGCGAGGCAATCCTCAACCCTCGTCCATCCATTCGAACGCCACGACGCTCATCGGCGGGAGCGTGATGTTGATCGACCAATCCTGATCATGCATCCGGATGTCTTCGGCCTCCTTGCCACCGAGATTGCCGACATTGCTTCCACCATAGATCTCGGCGTCGCTGTTGAGCGCCTCGCGCCAGAACCCGGCACTCGGAACACCCACGCGGTAATCAGTGTGCGGCTCCGGCGTAAGATGGAGAATGACGATGAACTTCTTCGATCCGCAACGGGTCTGCCGTAGAAACGCGAGGACGCTATGGATGTTGTCCGTACAATCGACCCAGCTGAATCCCTTGTGGTCGTAGTCCGCATCCCAAAACGCGGCCTTGTCGCGATAGAGATGGTTGAGATCGCCAACGAACCGCTGCATGCCCCGAGGCAGTTCCCCCTCTTCCAAGAGCCACCAATCGATGCCGCGGTTCTCGCTCCATTCCTGGGATTGCCCAATCTCGCCGCCCATGAAGAGCAGTTGCTTGCCTGGGAACAACCATTGGTAGCCGAACAAGGCGCGCAGGTTGGCGAAACGCTGCCAGTCATCACCCGGCATGCGCCCCAGCAATGAGGCTTTGCCATGAACCACTTCATCGTGGGACAGCGGCAACATGAAGTTCTCGTTGTAGTGGTAGAGCATCGCGAACGTCAGGTCGTTCTGATGATACTGCCGATAAATGGGGTCGCGCTTGAAGTAGGTGAGCGTGTCGTGCATCCAGCCCATGTTCCACTTGAAGGTGAACCCCAATCCACCGATGTACGGCGGACGCGTCACCTGCGGCCAAGCCGTGGATTCTTCAGCAATTGTAATCACCCCTGGATGCTCGGTGTGAACGACGTGGTTGAATTCACGAAGGAAGTCGATGGCGTCAAGATTCTCACGGCCGCCGTATTTGTTTGGTACCCATTCGCCTTCGTCGCGAGAGTAATCGAGGTAAAGCATCGACGCCACCGCGTCCACCCGCAAACCGTCGATGTGAAAGCGATCACACCAAAACAGCGCATTGGCCACGAGGAAATTGCGAACCTCATGTCGCCCGTAGTTGAAGATCAAGGTGCCCCAGTCCTGGTGTGAGCCCTGCCGCGGATCTTCGTGTTCGTAGAGCGCCGTGCCGTCAAAGCGCGCGAGCGCCCATTCGTCCCGAGGGAAGTGGGCCGGTACCCAGTCCAAGATCACGCCGATGCCCGCCTCGTGCAAAGCGTTGACCAGAAACTGGAAATCATCCGGGGTCCCGAAACGACCCGTCGGCGCAAAGAATCCGGTGACCTGATACCCCCATGACGGGTAGTACGCGTGTTCCGCAAGCGGCAGGAATTCGATGTGCGTAAAGCCCAGACGTTGGACATATTCAACCAGCTTCGGGGCGATTTCCCGATAGGTGAAGGACTCCGCCACATTTTTCTTCATCCAAGAACCGAGATGCAACTCATAGACGCTCACCGGTTGCGCGAGCCAATCACGGTTGCCACGCGACTTCATCCAATCCTCGTCGGTCCATTCGAAAGCTTGATTGCCCCAAACGATCCCGGCGCTCTTCGGTGCGTCTTCGAAGAAAAACCCGTAAGGATCGGTCTTCGCGACGACGTCGCCGGGCTCCGTCCGAATCTCAAATTTATAGTGCGCGCCTTGCTCGATGCCCGGAATGAAGATTTCCCACACGCCCGAGGACCCGAGCCGGCGCATGGGATGATAGCGCCCGTCCCAATCATTAAGGTCCCCGATCACGCTGACCTGCGCGGCGCTTGGCGCCCAAACCGCAAAACTCACCCCCGACACACCGTCCACCTCACGAAGTTGGGCACCCAGTTTGTCATGAATCTGCCGGTGATTGCCCTCGCCAAACAGGTGGAGATCCTGCTCACCCAAGGTCGGGAAGAACGAATAAGCGTCCCGCGTCGTCCTTTCGTTCCCTTCGAAATCCGTGATCACGAGATCGTAGGCGTACACCTCCATGGCCTCATCCGAAGATCCTTCAAACAGCCCGCTCTCGTCGATGCGTTCGAGTTGGATGGTGGGCTTCTCCTTTTCGTGAGTCGGCCTGACCTCCACCTTTTCGGCGTTGAGCAGGTATGCCCGGACCACCACACCACCTCCCGCAGCCAACAGGTGCATTCCCAGAACGTCATGCGGGAGGGCGTTGCGCGCCTCGATCAGACTGCAGCGTTCGTCTTCACTCAAGATCATCCGCGGCTGAGGCTGGCAGAGCGGACCATCATGGCGAGCCAAAAAAGTGAAACCAGCGGATTTCCCTGACATCTAACAACTGGGTCCCGACTGGACACCGAAACGATTGACTGAAACACTTCGCCCGCCTCCGATCGCGTCCTGACGGAGCGCGATCGTTTGGAAATGAGTCAGGAAGCAGAAGCCAAGTGCCCATGCAGCTCGTGCGGCGGGAACGTGTCGTTCCCGATCTCCGCGCAGGGCTTGATGGTCAACTGTCCACATTGCGCGCAGGAAACGATCTTGGCCGCCATCGAGGAAGTCGATGACGCCGTAGCGGTCGCCCCCAGCGCTCCCTCCGCGCCCGTCGTTCAGATTGATCACGACGACGATGCCGTCGTGGTCGCCCCCCCAGTTGGAGCAGCATCCGCCCCGCCGCCTCCAGCACCTGCTCCCGGAGGCGGCCGCCGCCCCCCCCCGCCACCGAAGAAAAAGCTCGGGGCCAAGATGAAGAACGCGAGGCGTGGGGCCGCACCTCCGCCTCCTCCGCCACCACCACCCGCCGGCCCACCGCCTCCCTCCAACATCAAGGCCACTTCCAAGCCTCCGCCTGCCCCTTTGTCACTTCGCAAGAGCCCAAGAAAGCGCCCCGGGATCTTGGCCCGTTCTTCTGCCGGTGTCGGTGGCGGATCCGCCTCCCGGGCTGCCCGCAATCGTGCCATGGGCATCGAGTCCGCCTGGGACGACGAAGAAGCGGAAGACATCCTCAAGGACTTCGAAAAACGCTGCACCTCCTGCGGCCGCAAGTACGAGAAAGGCGCCGTCTTTTGTCCGACTTGCAAGGAAGTCGTTGCCAAATGGCTCATCTGGCTTCGCGTTTTCGGGTTTCTCATTGTCCTGTCGTTGGCGGGCGTCGCGAAGCTGATTG
>JBMYQZ010000213.1:5849-8335 GCA_049601855.1 Limisphaerales bacterium
TACCTTCGCCTCTATCCGCACCAAGCTGACGCCGGCCCTACGAAAGCCGGAGTGGAAATGATCAGCCACACCATGTCCCGCGAGAAATTTGGCGACCTCACCTACATCCGCGGCGTTGTCACCAATCATTCCCCGGTGGATTTGTTCTACGTCAGAGTCGATTTCGACCTCATCGATAACCGCGGTAAGATCTTGGACACCGTCGGCGACCAGCTCAACGTCATCTCCAGCAACGCCGTGTGGAACTACAAAGCCCTCGTCCTCGACCCCGACGCCGTCCGCTACATCAACCCCCGCGTCTCCGCCGTCCGCTAAACTCAACATCCAAACGTCGCTTCTTCTTCCAAAAATATATAATCTATCTGACAAATTATTTGACATTGATCACTGTTAGCGGATGCTGTTTTCCATGAGACGGATCAAGCTTGAGAGTGGTGCGGCGGTGTATCATTGCATCGGACGAATGGTGGGTGGGGAGCTGAAACTGGGGGACTCGGAAAAGGAGTATTTTCGCGGACTATTATGGCGTTTGGCGGATTTCTGTGGATTGGAGGTCATCACCTACTGCGTGATGTCCAACCATGTCCACTTGTTGGTGCGGGTTCCTCCAACTGCCGACGTCGCTGACGCTGAGATCTGTCGGCGGATGGTGAGATATTACGGGAGGCGCGAGCCTTGGGTGCAGTTGGCGGAGAGTTCTCTTCGTGAAAAAGGAGCATTGCCGGAGCAGATTCGGAAGAGACTGATAGCTAGGATGGGAGACATTTCACCCTTTATGCAGTCGCTCAAACAACGCTTCGCCCGTTGGTTCAATCGGCGACACAATCGCTTCGGAACGTTGTGGGCAGAACGGTTTAAGAGTCTACTGGTGGAGGAATCGGATGAGTCTTTGCAGACAGTTGCAATGTATATCGACCTGAATCCCTTGCGCGCGGGGATTGTAAAAGATCCCAAGGACTATCGATTCTGCGGTCACGCCGAAGCAGTGGCCGGCAACAAGGCGGCGCGGCGGGCAAATGTCGGGATTTCAGACAGCGCGAACTGGCGCAGTGCCTGCGCGGCTTACCGCAAGGCGATGCTGTTGTCTGCGGGCGATTCGACTCGATCGAACCAGGCTTGCCTCAGTCCGAAAGAGGTCTTGCGGGTGCTTCGGCGAGGCGGGCAGGTAAATCTGGCGAAAGTTCTCAGACTGCGCCTGCGATATCTGAGCGATGGGGTTGTCTTCGGCAGCAGGGAATTCGTGGAAGAGGTATTTCAGAAGTACCGAGAACGATTTGGTGCGAAGCGAACTCAAGGCCCACGGAGCATGGCAGAAATACGGTCGGTTACCAATTTGACCTGCGTACGAGAACTCAAGAAGAACGCGGTCGGCTGAGTTCCTTGGGGCCGCCAACCCAAAAGACAAGTTGCGTGGGAATTGCCCGTTCGCTAGGTTTCCCGCCCTTGTTATGACATTGACGGAAAAGATTTTGGCCCGGGCGGCGGGGAAGGCGAGTGTTTCGGCGGGAGACAACGTGTGGGTGAACGCCGACGTCCTGATGACCCATGATGTCTGCGGCCCCGGCACGATCGGCGTGTTCAAGCGTGAGTTCGGCGCAGATGCCAAGGTGTGGGATCGCGAGCGGATTGTTATCATTCCGGATCACTACATCTTCACGGCTGATTCCAAATCCAACCGCAACGTCGATATCCTCCGCGAATTCGTGAAGGAACAGGACATCCCCTACTTCTACGACGTCATCGACGATCCGGATGGCACATGGAAATTCGACACTTCGCAAGGTCTCCTGAATCGCCAATACGGTTCCCGCTACGCCGGCGTCTGTCACGCCGCGTTGCCTGAAAAAGGCCATACCCGTCCCGGCGAAATCCTCTTTGGCACCGACAGCCACACCTGCATGGCCGGCGCGTTCAATCAGTTTGCAACTGGCATCGGCAACACTGACGCCGGCTTTGTCATGGGCACGGGCAAGCTCTTGTTGAAGGTTCCCGAAACCATGCATTTCCGTCTCGAAGGCAGACTGCAACCTGGCGTCATGGCCAAGGACATCATCCTGCACTGCATCGGCGAAATCGGCTTCGACGGCGCGACCTATCGCGCGATGCAGTTCGACGGCGAAGGCGCCAACAGCCTCGCGATGGACGACCGAATGACGATCGCCAACATGGCCATCGAGGCTGGCGGCAAGAACGGGATCTTCGAATTCGACGGCAAGACCGCGGAATACGTCGACCAACGCAACAAACTCAACGGTACTCGCAGCAGCTACGAACCCGTTGAACGCGATGCCGACGAAGACTTCGTGTTCGAAACCGTTGTCGACCTCGACAAGCTCGAGCCCACCATCGCCTGTCACCCGGAACCGGGGAATCGCAAGTTGGCCAAGGAGATGGATCTCGATCTCGACCGTGCCTACATCGGCTCGTGCACCGGCGGCAAGACCAGCGACTTCATCGAGTTTGCCCAGGTCATCCGTGGCCGCAGC
>JBMYQZ010000214.1:0-8319 GCA_049601855.1 Limisphaerales bacterium
CACGGAATCTGGGGCCTCTGGCAAATGGGCCTTGCACAGAATCTACCCCATGACATCCGCGTCCGGATGGGCAATCTCCTCACCCATCACGACCCCGAGATTCGCGCCCAGTCGGCCCGCGTTCTTGGGGATGTCCGGGTCAGCGCAGCGGAGAAGCGCCTACTTTCACTCTTGGCGGATCCTTCCGGTCGCGTGCGCTACTTTGCCGCGGAAGCGCTCGGCAAATTGAAATCGAAAGCTGCCATTTCGGGCATCCTCGACCTCCTTGAGGTAGTGGGCGTTGAGGACCGAACAGAGATTTACGCCATCAGTCTGGCCTTGTCGCGAATTCTGCCGCCGGCCGATCTCGTGCAGCTAGGTCAATCGGCGAGGGGACGCATGGCCATCGTGCTCGCGCTACGCCACCAAGCCGCGCCCGAACTCCTCCACTTCGTCAACGATTCCAACCCCACTATCGTTCACGAAGCCATTCGCGCCATCCACGACCTCCCCGTCCCCGAGGCCCTCCCGCAGCTCGCCGATTTCGATTCTCAACTTTCCACTCTCAACTTTCCACTGGCCCACCGCATCCTCAACGCCAACTTCCGCCTCGGCACCAAACGCCACGCCTTACGCGTCGCCACCTTCGCCTCCAACACCGACCTCTCAACCGAAATTCGCCTGGAAGCCCTCAAGTCTCTTGAGCAATGGGGTGATCCATCGCCTTTCGATCGCGTCACTTGGCACCACCGACCCATCACAACCAAGCGCGACTCCGACATCGGCCCCGTCATCGCCGACAGCGTCCGTCAGTATCTCTTCGGCACTCGCAACAAGAACGAAACCAAACATCTCCAAGTCGCCGCCCGCCTCGCGATCAAGTATGACCTCATTCCCGTCGACTCCATGGACCGCCTCGCGCGCGACACCACGCTCGACGAAACCACCCGCCTCGCCTTTCTCCACCGCCTCCTTCAAGACGCCGACCAACAACGCATCGAACGAATCACCCGGCTTCTCGTGAAAGACAAATCCGTTCCCATCCGCCTCGCCGCCGCCCGACCGCTGTTGGAACAATCCGACACCGCGGCCCAATCGCTTGTTACCGCCACTTGGAAATCGAAAACCCTCACCCACCGGCAAGCCGTGATCCGCACCCTTGCCGGAGTGGACACACCTTTCGCCGTCCAATTCCTCTCTCAACAAATCGGCCACACCAACCTCCCCACCGCCCTCGACACGCTCCAAGCCACTCGCCTACACCCCAACCCCCAACTCAAACGACGCGCCGAAGTCTGGCTCGAACAACTTCGCCAACACCCCGACGCCGAATACAACCTCACCCTCACCGGTGGCGACAAGACCGTTGGCAAACGCCTCTTTGCCACCCATGCCATTCAATGCGTCCGCTGTCATCAGATCAAAGGCTTCGGCGGCGACGCCGGCCCGGAACTCACCAAGATCGGCCGTACGTTGAAACCCGACCAACTCCTTCAATCCCTTATCAACCCCTCCGCCCGCATCGCCGAAGGCTTTGGTACCTACGAATTCGAAATCAAGAACGATGAACCCATTGCCGGCTTCATCCGCAGCGAAGACGATCAGCGAATCCAACTCACCCTCATGGATGCGCGTCAGATTACCCTCCGCAAAGACCAGATCACCCGGCGTTCCAATCCCACCTCCGCCATGCCCACCATGCGCGATGTCCTTACTCCCACCGAAACCCGCCATCTCATCGCCTATCTTGCTTCGTTGAAGTGAACGCGGAGTCAGCGGTGGTGCGAAGTCACTATTCGGTCGGGAAAGTGGGACATACTGTGAAATCCAGATGACCCGAGTGGGTTATCGCTGGGCCTGGCGGTAAACGTGTGTCCGCCAGGCTCTTTTTCGTTGAGCTGCCGCGTCAAATATTTCTGAAAATATTTGTCACGATCTGTCACGCTGACCGGGAGCATTTCCATGGGCTTGTTTTCGAACAACAAGAAACGTGAGCAGGGCTTGGCCCGGGCGGCGTTCGAGATCCTGCTACGAGAGCATCATCGCTCGTTGCTGGCCTTTGCAAAAAGTCTCATCCGGGACACGGCGGCAGCGGAGGACATTGTGCAGGAGGCCTTCATGGTGGGATGGCGCAAGATGGATCGCTTTGACCCGACGCAGGATTTTGGGGCCTGGATGCGAGGGATCGTTCGATACGAATACCTGCACTGGATTCGCAAACGTAAGGAAGTGCCGATCGATGACGAGATCTTGGATCGCATTGACCATCTACACGCGGAATTGCAGGACCGTTCCAGCGATCACGAGGATCTGATGGACGCGGTCCGTCAATGCGTCACCTCCCTGCCCGAACAACTGCGCGAGACGGTGGTTGCCGTCTATCAAGCCGGCTTGAGCTGCCCGGAACTGGCCACGCGCGATCAGGCCAGCGAGTCTGCCATTCGCAAACGACTTCAGCGCGGGCGCGACTAACGTGGCCGAGTGTCTGCAAAAGAAAACCGGGGTGAACCTGGGTGCCGCATGAAAGATCCTGACAACCAACCAGATTCTGAGCACGCGCTGGACGGCTTGCTGCGCGAGTCTCTCACGCACGAATCCCGTGTTCGCGAGGACTTCGTGGGCGGCGTTATGTCGCAGATCGACGGTGAGATCGAAGCCGAACAGGATCACATCATTCATCTGAACTGGCAGCGCACCGGCTTGGCGGCGGCCGCTTCCCTGGTAGTCGGGCTGTTCCTGTTCCTGAGCTCGTCACCGCCCAAGGCGACGGCGGTGGCCAGTGTCCGTGACGTGCGCGGGCAAGCATTTCTCATCCGGGCTGGGAACGGCGAACGACTTCCGATCGCCAATGGCATGGACTTGTTTGTCGGTGACCAGATCGTGTGCGGCAATGATGGATCGGTCATTTCAGATCACCTTGACGGGACGGTCGTCGACTTGATCGACGGGAAGCTGATTGTCGGTGGCAGTGAGAATTCCCGCAACGCGATCGAGTTGGAGTCCGGCCGAGCCCTGTGTTCCTTGGCCACCGGGCGACGTGGAACCATCGCCTTCGCGACCCCGCACGCGGAAGGCGAAGGCACCGACAGCACCGTGGAATTGGTGGTGAATGAAGAGCAGACCCGCGTGCGCGCATTGGCCGGAGATGTTCGGGTATGGAATCGCGGTCGGGACACGGCTTGGGCGCCCGTCACTGAAGGATCCTCGGCTCCGCTGCGAGCGAAAACCTTCGATCCAGAGAACATCGGACCGGGCGATACGGTTTGGGCGCAGGAATTCGACGCCGATTTCAAGAGCGGCGCGAGTATTGAAGGTATTCTGGTGACGGAGCGCGAGAACCAGCGATTGACCACGTTGATCCAATCGCTCTTCATCGATCCCAAGTTCCACGAGGACTCCTTCAAGCCCAACGAATGGATCTCGCTTGAGCTCTACTCCAAGCGCACGTTGTTTGTCCTGCCGGCGGACATGGAGATGGTGATTCGCGTGCGCGCCCAGGAGAAGGGAATCGTCCGGATGGCAATGTCGGCGGCGGATCCCAAGATCAAGGCCGAGCACGTCATCACCGACCCGATCCCGGTTGGTGCGGAGTGGCAACGCCTCGTCATTCCCGCTGAAGCCTTCCTGGCCTTTGGCGAATCGCGACCAGCCGAAAAGGGGCTTCCCGTTCGCGCGGTGACCTTGTGGGGTTTCCAAACCGGCACGGTAGACCTGGATCGGATCATACTGCGCCGCAGAAAATAGCGCGCGCAAACAGTTCACGACTCATCCAATCAAGGTCCCGCCGCGTTGAAGATCGTTGGGTTGTTGGCTTGCTCCACGTGGAATGGTTACGTCCGATCCAACTCTTTTGGCGGCACACTTGTCAGTAGTTTTCTGATCCGCAAGAAAACGTGTCACACTTGTTTGGTGTTCGCGGGACTCAAGGGCATGACACGCATTATTGCTCTACTTGTTCTACTAACCGGACTTCCCCTTCTTCATTCGCAGACCAATCCCGTGATGTTTGTCACCCAGGTGCCCGTGCCACAGGATTTCACGACCATCGGATCCACGTTCGGGAATCATCGAGCCACCATTTCCGCCGCGGCTCGGGGTGGCGATTTGTGGATCTGGTATCCGGGCGGGTTCATGAAGAACCTGACTTTCACCGCGGGCTAAGGCCAGGCCGGTCAGCAGGGCACGAACGCAATCGCGGTGCGCGATCCTTCCGTGCATTGGAACGGTACGAAAGCGATCTTCAGTATGGTGATCGGGGCGCCGGAGCGGCAGTTCCAGCTACGCACCTATCGGTGGCAGCTCTACGAGGTCACAGGTTTGGGAGCAGGCGATACGCCGATCATCACCCGGGTCGCAAATCAACCGGCAGAATACAACAACATCTCACCCTCCTACGGCACGGACGGTCGGATCATCTTCACTTCCGATCGCCCACACGGTGGACGGGCACACCTGTATCCTCAACTGGACGAGTACGAGGAACAGCCCACCGTGTTGGGCCTTTGGAGCCTCGATCCCGTGATGGGCGACCTGTTCATGATGGAGCATTCCCCGTCGGGTTCGTTTGAGCCTATGGTCGACAGTTATGGTCGCGTGCTCTTCACCCGTTGGGATCATCTGCAACGGGATCAACAGGCCGACGGTGATGACCTGAGCGGAACGCCCGGCGGGACCTTCGGCACTTTCGACTACACCGACGAAAGTGCCACTGCGACAGCGCAATTTGGTGTCCGCCAGGAGTTCTTTCCGGAAGCGCGATCCGTCCGGACTGATCTACTGGCGGGCACCGCCCAGATCGGACTGCGCTTCAACCTGTTCTTTCCGTGGATGATCAATGAAGACGGCACGGAGATGGAAACGCTTAACCACATCGGGCGCCATGAGCTGCATCATTTCTTCACCCGCAGTTTCTCCGATGATCCGGCCTTGGTGGATTTCAACCTGGCGAACTCCAATCCCATCGAAAACATGTTTCACATCAGTGAAGATCCAACTCGATTGGGAACCTACCTGGGAACGGACGCACCGGAATTTCAAACGCATTCATCGGGCATTCTTTTCACGCTGAACGGCGCGCCCACAGATAATCCGGAAGACATGGTGGTCACCTACCTGACTCATCCCGAGACGGCCGACGCCTCGATCAATCCGGGACCTGATCACAGCGGACTTTATCGCGACCCGATTCGCACGACCGACGGCACCTATCTCGCCGTGCACACGTCGAGTACTTTGCCGGACCAGAACATCGGCACCGGAACGCACCCGCAGTCGCGCTATGATTTCCGAATCAAGTCGCTGGCCCTGGAAACGAACGGTTACTACCGTGGTGCCACTCCGCTCACTGGCGGCGGAATCCAGATGACGGTCACCTGGTGGAATCCGGATTTCCTCATCACGTATTCCGGTCTCCTCTGGGAATTGCAACCAGTGGAGGTGCGTCCACGTCCAATACCGGTCACCTCGACGGAGCCTCACGCCTTGCCTTCACCGGAAACGGATGTGCTCGCCGATGCCAGCGCCGATTTGGACTACCTGAAGAACTACCTGAAGAACCAGGACCTGGCTCTGATCGTGGTCCGCGATGCGACAACCCGCGACGACATCGACCGGCAGCAACCCTTCAATCTACGCGTGGCAGGCGACACCAACCTTCCTCCCGGAGTCACGACCGAGAAGGTCTACGACATTCGTTATTTGCAATTCTTTCAAGGCGATCTCATCCGTGGCATTGGCATGCGCAATCCGAGTGACACCCCGCGCCCCGGTCGACGGGTTCTGGCGCGACCCATGAACATTGCCTCGAGCCTGAACTCCGCCACCGAAACGGCGCCTCCGGGAGCAGTCAACATTCACCCGGACGGCAGCGTGGCCGCGGTCGTTCCCGCCCGACGCGCGATGAGCTGGCAACTGACGGCGGCCAACGGCGACCCCATCGTTCGCGAACGTTTCTGGGTCAGTTTCCAACCGGGTGAAGCTCGAAGCTGCGCCTCCTGCCACGGCATCAACCGCCAGGATCAGGCCGGTCGAATAGTCCCGCAAAATCCACCGGCAGCCCTGCGCGAACTGCTCGACTCCTGGTCCGCCGAACTTCATCCCGGCAACATCCAATTCAGTCGTATCGAACATCAGCCCAATGGCGACGTGGATCTCGAGGTGCTGGGTGAAAAAGAAACCTCCGTCCGCATTCAACACTCCACCGACCTGCGCAACTGGACAGACGTGGCGACGGTTTCGCTGACTGGCACCCCCCCAATGGCCACACATCAGCACAGCTCCATCAACACGCCGGGAGCACGTCGCTTCTACCGAATCATCAAGAATCTGATGCAACCGGATTGAAGTCTGCGTCTTTCTCCGAGGTCACTCGTCTATGAAGGTGAATGAACAAAACCGAAATAGAAATGAGCCAGACCATGAAACAAGACACCGCAGTTGAATTCCCCGGAAACAGCCGCATCCACATCGCCCTCGCGGCCCGCAATCTCTTCCGATCACGGATGTTCTATGAGACGCTCATGGGCGTCGCCCCGAGCAAGGAACGTCCCGGTTACGTGAAGTTCGAACCGCAGGATCCCTCCGTCAACCTGACACTGAACGAGGTGGAGAAGGCCGAAGGAACCAGCAGTTTGCCGACCCACTTCGGTGTCCAGGTCAAATCCACGACTGCCGTCGCTGCCGCGATCGAGCGTTTGGAAAAGGCTGGGCTGAAGATCTCGGTCGAGGAAAACACCACCTGTTGCTACGCCGTGCAGGACAAGGTCTGGGCGTCAGATCCAGATGGCAATCAATGGGAAGTGTTCGTTGTGCTCGAGGCGGATCCGGATCAACGTAAGGCTGAAGGCTCAAGCTGCTGTGTCAGCGAGGGATCGACCGAAGCCGCGTGCTGCTGAATGAACACGAATACGACCGAACAGATCTGGGAGCTGCTCAGTGATCGACTGAGGAGCTTTCTGCGTCAACGGGTCTCGGACGAGCAACTGGCGGAGGACCTCTTGCAGGAAACCTTTCTACGCATCCACAAGCGAATCGCCCCGCTGGATGATTCCCGACGCATCACCTCCTGGGTGTTTCAGATCGCACGAAATCTGGTGGTCGATCACTACCGCGTCAAAAGCCGAACCCTCGGCGAATCGATGCCTGATGAACCGGCCGCCGTTGAGGACGAGACCGGGAATCTCAACGAGTTGGTCGGGGCCTGGTTGCCGGACATGATCGGCCGGCTTCCGGACGGTATGCGTGAGGCGGTCGAACTATATGAACTCAAGGGGCTCAGCCAGCAGGAGATCGCCGATCGCCTGGAGATCTCACTCTCCGGTGCCAAGTCACGAATTCAGCGCGGACGCGAGAGAGTCAGGGCGATGCTCCTGGAATGTTGCTCCCTGGATCAAGACAGCCGCGGAAACGTCCTCGCTTTCGAAACCAACGATCCCAACGCTTGTTCAGCCTGCGAGGATTGCTGAGCCAATAGATCTCGCGCCGGGTTGTCAGGATTTTCAACGCCGCGTGAGACCCGCGAAGTCCAGCGGGAAGCGCATTACGGTCTTGTCATCTCGGAGGCTTCGGCATCCGTGGGTGTGACTTCGCGAGTGGTTTGCGATTCGCCTGCCGTTACTCCGCCAGGAAGACCATTTCCATCTCACTCCAGTTGGCGTTGGGTTTGCGGGTCGGGAGTTGACGTTGGCAGGGGTCGGTTTCCTTCCACCAACGCTGGGTTTCCGGATCGTCAGCGATGGCTTGCATGTCCGCTTCGAGATCCGTGCCCACATACTCGAAGTAGCTGAAGAGATACTTCTTTCCCTCGATCTCGGTGATGTAGATCGAGTAGTTGCGCATGTTGGATTCCTTGATGCGGGCGAGGACGGTGGTCCAGACGTCGGCGTGAAGTTCACGGTAGTATTTTTCCTTCTCCGGGTTCAGTCCGATGACAGAACCGAAGCGTCGAACGTGGGATTTCACCAGTTCTTCGGGAGAGGGATTGGTGGGACCGTAGATGGGTTCGCTCGGATCCATGTCTACTTCAGGAAACCTTCCTTCTTCCCGTTGGTGGTCAGGACGTGGACTTCGTGGGCCTTGGCTTTCGGATGGAAGAATTCCCAGACAACTTTCTTGTCGGGAGTGATTTCGAAGAGCTTTGGCTTTTTCGCGTTCCTTTGGCCGTAGCTGCAGATCACGGTGTTGCCGTTGGCGAGACGCTGTCCGCCACAGGGATCGGCGAAGCGGCCGCCGACATCCTTGTTGGTGACCTTCCAGGCGACCTTGCCATTGGCGTCGAACTCAACGGTCTTGTTTCCGTGGGTGAGGTTGACGAGCGTGTTGCCGTTGGCGAGACGGATCGCG